>DUIS01000010.1:0-10839 GCA_013330215.1 Microcaldota archaeon
GGCCACCATCCCACAAGGTTGTTGCTGCCAAACGGCGCGCCATCTATACCCTCATCATAGAGCTGCGCAGCCTGCTGCGGCAAAACCACAGCATTGTAGACTTGAAGGTCGGAGATCATACCAGGGAAGAAATTCGTAAGCGAATTCGAGCTCGCGCCTATCATGGCGGGATATAAAGGTGGCAGGACCGTGTCGATTGCCCCCAGAGACATTACGTTGCTTTGCGACTGGCCGTTGAGATAAATCGTTATGGCGCTGGAAGCTCCGGCGCCGTAGACATAGCCCACAAAGCTCCACGTATTCAAGGGCGGGCTTAAGGCGCTTACCCAGCTGTTTCCGTTTCCGGTTCCAAAAACAAGGGCATTAGGTATCCCTCCATTGTTCTGCACCCTGAAGCTGGCTGCGGTATACGAGGGGCTCGCCGCTCCACCATAGGAGTAAATTAGGTCGCAGCAACTTACCGAGGGGTAGCTCGTCGGGTAGATCCATGCAAAGACCGACCTGACGCTGTTTCCCAAGGGCAGGCCATTGGTTCCGGTGCTTACGTAGCTGCTAATGCCGTTGAACTGCGCAACCTGCCTGTTGTACAAATTGAAGGAGAAGAGCCCGTTTTGCGACCTCTTGCCCACGCTGCCCTGCGCCCAGTCGAGGTACGCAGGCGTGAACGTCGAGCCGTAGTAATAGCCGTTGTGCATCGCGCTCTGCACCGCCGATAGGTTCAGGAGAGCAAGCCCCGGGCCGTTGAGAAGCAGCGATGTCCCGTTGTAGAGGTAGTTCATTATGTTCGTGCTGCTGCTGTAAACAAGGTAGGGCACAGTGTACGCGGTGCTTGATGGCGTGTATGTTATTACGCCTCCGAACCCGCAGGAGCCCGCTGCCACGTCGGTCGGCGTAGCGAGTATGAAATTCGCATTCTCGTACTGCGATGGCACTGCGGCACACGAGCCGAAGGAGTTAACGTATACTATCGGTCCGTAAACGAACTGGAACGGCCCGGTGCTGCCAGCGATAGCGTATGTGTTCCCCACAAGCACGGCGCTAGGGTAGCCGCCCGAGAACCTTATCCTGTTGTTGTCCCTGTTCTCTACGCTGTAGAGGTCCATGCTCCCGTTGAGCGATATTCCCGCGCTCGCGGCTATCGGCTCAGAGAAGGAGCCCGCGCTTGAGTTTAGCGCAGCGAACACGTAGTATGTGGCGTTTAGGCTTGATGGCCCTGTCTGGTAGACCTGCAGGCTGGAGTTGCTGAGCGTGAGCGTGTATCCCTGCGCCTTCGCCTGCTGTACTATCGAATTTGTGTAGTTGCCCAGCGTCTCGCCTCCCATAAGCGTGATCTCGTTTGTGCCGTATATGAGGCCGTTCGTCATCAATGAGCCAAGCGCGTAGGCTGTGTTGTTTATGTAAATCGCGTTCCTTGTGCTCTCGTAGCTCGAGAGCGCGCCGAGCGCGCTGAAGAGGCTTGAGCGCAGGAATGTGGACGCGCTGCTGTTGAGCGTGCCCGCGATCCTGTAGCTGCCAGCCGCGCCGTTCCCAAGCGCATCGATCGTCTGGTAGTTTATGTTGAGGTAGACGTAGGTCATTATCTCAGCTACCATGAGCACCACCAGCACTATGACCGCTAGCGTAAGCAGTATCCCCTTCTTCTGTTTGCTTTTAATCAGTGCCATGTAACAACACTCACATTGTATATTCTTGAAACCCCGTTGGCAGTAAGCGCAAGCGGGATGGATGCCCTGCTGACCTGGTAGGCATTCAGGAGCCTTGGAGGCGCATAGTTCGATGCGGAATAGCTTATGCCGTAAGGTGCCCCCGTGTTGGTAGCTCCGGAAAGGTCGCTCGGATTCCCGTCAAGAGGCATCCACAATTTAAGGTTCTTCGTGTTTACCGGCATGCCGAACGCACCGCCCTGGTACAGCTGCATAACCTGCTGCTGGCTGAGCGATATGTTGTAGACTTGGACATCAGCGATTGAGCCGGGCCAGAAGTAGCCATTGTTGCTAGACTGTTCCCCTATGTTTGAAGGGTCAGTGGCTGAGAGTACCGTACTCGCCAGGGCGCCAAGGCTGCCAGAAGTGCTCTGCCCGTTCAAATAGACCGTGACAATGCCGTTGCTTCCCGCATAGGTATAGCCGACGAAATACCACTGATTCGGAGACATAATATAATTGCCTGTCACTCCGTATCCGTCTATGCTGAATCGCGGATATCCGCCGATCATCGCAAGCTGGCTCAGCTCCTGTGGGGCAATCGTGCCATAGCAGAATATCACATTGGTCCCGATGGCTGTCGGGTACACCCAAGCGAAGACGCTCCTAGGGCTGCTGCCGAGCGGAAGCCCTGCAGTTCCTGTGCTTATGTAGCTGTTCACGCCGTTGAACTGCGCAGTTTCAAGGTCCGGCGCATAGCTGCGGTTTATGAAGATGCCCGCATTGCTGGAATTGTACACGCTTCCCAGAAGATAGTTGGCATAGCCTCCCTGGCCGTTCAGGTACATGCTCGCTAGCGTCTGCAGCATGTTGTCGTTAGGCTGCGGCTTGTACGCGCCGAAGGCGTAGAGCACGTTGCCGTCCGGTATGTACGCATTGCCGTAGGCTAGCGCAACGCTGCTGTATCCCGGAAGATAGTTCCCCTGAAGGCTTACGTTCCAGAGAAGCCTGCCAAGCATGTTGCCGTAGCCTCTGAAATCCCCCCCTGCTACCACGTAGACATCTGACTGGGATTCTGAGGCTGTGGAATTCTGCAGTGTGGCCGGAGTTGGCTGGGAGGAGATCATGTTGCCGTTGGTGGCGAAGTTGTATAGGCCTGTTGCGGTCTGGACGTAATAGCCGCCCTTGTATGCGGATACCCCAAGAGCGGTTGAGCCCAGGCCTGCGCTGATTGCCACCATGCTGCCACCTATGGTGAGTATGTAAATCGAGTTGCCGCTTCCTACGCCGACAGTATTGGCGAGGACGCTTGGCGAGGTGGTCGGCAGGGATGTCAATGGCACGTTCCACACGCTCGAAAGCGCATTGCCAGCAAACACGTAAGAATACAGGCGGTTCTGGCTGCTAGGGAAATCAGTTGAGACAAGGTATTCGCCGTTCGCGTATGCAGGAGCCCTAGCAGGCGCCAGCATGTTCGCATAGGCCACCAATGTGCCGTTAACCGGGTTGAGCAGGTAGAAGCCGTTAGTAGTGCCGAACGCGAGGTAGTTGTTCTCTATCTCAAGCGGCGTGATGACAGTGTTTCCCGGGCCTGTGGAGAAGTTCCACTGCTCCACAGAGTTGTAAACATTGATGCCCCTCACGTAGTTGCTCGCGTTCGCGAAGAGAAGGATCGATTTGTATATTGCCGGAACTCCAACTACGCTAGCGCCGTTCCCCGCAGGCAGGCTGGACCTGAGCGCGCCTGTTGTCGCATTTATCATGTAAATCTTGTTTCCCGCAGCCGCGTATACGAATCCGCCGTCAACAACTACAGAGGGCAGAATATTCGCAGGTGCGGTGTATGCGTAAAGGAGGTACGGCGTCTGCAGCGCAGCGCCAACGCCGGAGCTCAGCTGTGCGTCATGCCCGTACTGCGGCCATGAGGATGTGGAGACGTTCTGGTAAGGGACAAGCGACCCTATGTACGATGAGCCTGATGCCGAGACCACCGATGTCTGGAGCATGCCCTGCATCAGGCCGTATGCCTGCGTTGGCGATGACGTATACGTGCTCTGGTTCGCAAGCGTCCCGTAAAGCAGTATGGATATGCCTGCAGAGGCCACGACAAGCGCGAAGACTGCATCCAGCGTGAATATGAACGCCTTCATGTTCCGTTTCTTGCAATCCATCATATCAGCTTACAGCGTTTGTCCTGTTAGTCCACAGCATCATACGCATGTTCACCGGCACGCCGTTCAGCAGCGCGTACCTGTTCGATACGTATATTGTAAGCGCACCTTTATTGAACGGGCTGCTGCCTATGCTTATGTTCAACCCGCTCCCTATCCTCGGGACGCTGGTTATCGTTATGTAATAGTCGTACCCTATGCCAAGCGCCTGCTTCGTAGCCTGGTAGTTCATGTTCGACATCGAAAGCAGCGTGTACACCTTTGCCGATGATAGTGCAACGCCGCTCTGGTTCTGCCCTAACCCGACGTAAATCCCGCCCCATGTAAGGCTGTTTGAAGTATTCACCACTCCCTGCCACGAGTAGGGCACGCCAGGCGACACTATGCTCTGGGAGAGGCTCTGCAGTTGCTGCTGCATTATGCCTGCGCCGTTCGAGTACCCGAGCGCGAGCTGGCTGTTTATGCTCATCCAGGTGAATGCGAGTATGGTTATGGCGAAGCTGAATATTATCACTGCGAAGATCACGTCAAAGCTCCAGAATTGCCCCTTTAGTTTTTCCATATACTAACCAAGCGAAACGTTTAACCTGCTTTGCGGAGGGAAGCCCTGCGCATAGAGCTGCGTTATCTGCTGCTGCGTGAGCACCGAATTGTAGATCTGCACATCAGCTATCGAGCCCTGGAATCCCGCCCCCCCTCCTCCCATCGCCCCTATGTTTATCGCGTTGGCGCTTTGTATGAATGTTCCGGTTACCGGCGTAGAGGCCCTCAGGACACCGTCCCAATAAATGTAGAAATGTGTTCCGTCATACACCCCGACAACATTATTCCAGTTCCCGCCGTTTATCTTCTGGCCTGCAGGAAGCGAGGAATTTGACGCGTAAACAACCTGATCTGTGCCGCTTGTTGTTCCCCCAGTCATATAAATCGCCTTGCAGCAAATTCTGATGCAATATGATCCAAGATCGCAGTTATTGCCATTGGCCGCAGTATCTATCAGTTCGGTCCAGCCCCCGTTGATTGCCTCTGTAGTCCTGAACCAGAGTGATATCGAGATATACTGGCTGGGGTACAGTATGCTGGAGTAGGGCACGCTTATGTAGCTGTTCGATCCGCTGAAGGTTGCAAAGCCAGGCGCCTGCGCTTTTGTTGCGATGTTGCCGGTATAATTCGAATTTTGGAAAATCACGTTGTAGTTGATTATGCCCTCATTGTTCAGTGAATAATCGTTCGCGTTCCCGGAAAGCGGCCACCATGAAATAAGTCCAGCGTCGCCGAGAGGCGTGGAGGTAGGCCCCTGCGCATACAGCGCGGAGATCTGGCTTGGCGTAAGGTAGGTATAGTAGAACTGCAGATTCGAGATGAGCCCGTTGAATCCGTCATACCCTCCTGGCTGCCATGCATCGTCTCCTATCAAGAAATTCCCAGTCTGCACAAGCGGAAGCCCCTTAGGCAGTGCGTTAGAGGAGAATAGGGTATTGTTCAGATACACATTGGCCTGCCCGGTGCTGCCGTTGTACTCTGCGGTGACCATATCCCAGCCGTTCTGTGGGAAGGAGGAAGCGGACGAAGGCCATGGTACGGTGTTTCCGTTCACATAGAGCAATGCACACCCTTGGGAAACTGCAGACCCCAAAAGCTGGAAACCAGCCCCAGTGTTCGGCCAGTCGCCGAATATGCCCTGGCAGTGCGAAGGTGTAGCCCCCTTATCGTAGATCCATCCTACCGCAGTGAATGTTGAATTCGCACCTACGCCAAGTAGCGAGGGCGAAGAGCTGAGCGTTATGAAGCCATCCGCCGTGTTGCTTCCTGATACGCCTGTGGGGTCTCCCGGGAAGGAGGCTGCCCCGAAATTCGTGCGGTTGACCGACGACCAAGCCCCGTTTATGAACGCGCCGTTGTTGTATTGGCCGGAAAGGTCGTAGATTGTATTACCATAGCCAGTGTCGAGCGGCCACCAGCCTATGAGGTTGCCCTCGGTGCTGAGGTTGCCGTTGAAATAGTCAGTGACCACATTCCCGCTCCCGAATGCGCCGTTGCTTGATAGGAACGCCCGCGCAATGGAATTGCTGTCAGGGGTACTGACCACCGATAGGCCGTTCGCCCCAAGATTGCCAGCGCTTGCAACAAAGCCTGCAATAGGCTTTGACACTGAATTGGCTGCGGGAAGCAGAAGAGAATTGAGTTGAATAGCGCTCTGATAACTTACGCTGTTCGGGACCCCTACATACCCATGGCCGCTATAGTCATTGCCGTTGCCGTTGAGCGGCCAGTAGCCTACGAGGCTCGCGGTCAAGGGAGCCCCGCCTATGCCCTCCTGGTATATGCCCTGTACCTGCGATGGGGAAAGCGTGGAATTGTATACCTGGACATCCTCTATGAGCCCGTTAAATTGGTACATATACGGCGCAGCAGCAAACTGCGCAGGGTTCATGCCGATTGCGATCGTGTTTATGCCGATGTCGCTCTCCGACTGCCCTGGGCCAGTCTGGTATTGGAAATTGGGGCTGGACGAATACAGCGTGACGGTTCCGCTGCCCACTGCCCCGTTTGCCAGTGTCTCGGCCACAAAGACCCACTGATGCAGCGGTATGTTCAAGCCCGAGCACCAGAGGACCCAATGTCCGGGATAGTTTAAGCTCCATTCCCCGCTGTCAAGGCAGCCGCCAGGGCTGGTGGCCTTCACCGTTAAGAACAGTGTCGCCTGCGGGGCCCCCTCCCCGTATATGACCGCATAGGTACTGCTGTACGCATTCATATAGATCCAGCCCGTGATCGTGTAGCTTGGCAGGCTCTGCAATGGCGTATTCGACAGCCACGTAGTCGAAATTACGCTGCTCTGCCCGTTGAATAGCGCAGCCTTCACATCCGATTGCTGCGTGGTCAGCACGCCCTGCGCAAGGTTTGCTGTCGAGACGGGCTTCTGGTCTATGTATATTATGCCCTTCGAGTTGTATATGGAGATGCTGCCTGTGAATGTCTGCAGCTGGTATATGTTGATCCCGTTGGTGCTTTGCGGCATCAGCGTACCGTTTATCACGAAGCTTTTCGCATTGCTGAATGCGTATGCGGTTATGGGCTGCGTACCGTACTTCGTGCTAAGTATTATTGCGCCGGTGTTCGAGATCGATATGTTGTATGTGTGCGTCACGAACCCTCCGAGGAGCGGCACCGTGGCGGAATAGCCGCTGCCCGCACTTGCAGCCTGGTTTATGTAAGTGGATATCGCCTGCGCCTGCGACTGCAGAAGTGCGTACTGCTGTTGCACCAGCGAGGCTGCCCTCTGTGTTGATATCAACGCGAACATTATCACGAAGATTGTTAGCACGAATGAGTAGACAATGAGGAACTCGAGCGATATCTGCGCCTTCTGCCCCCTGCCCGCAAGCCCCAGCATTGAATCAAACTATAAGCTCAGTGAATTATTAAATATCATTCCGATGGTATCAAGCCAAAGCCCTCAGCCCCTCTGCATACCCCTCAACCACATCACCACTTCCTGCACAGCCCCCTCCCAGCCTCCTAAGCATGCAGGATAACACACGGCGATAATCATTTGCCGAGATCCTGCCATCTTTGTCATAAAGCGCGCCTAGCCTTGTATAAGCCTCTATTGTCTGCTCCTCTTTCAACTCTCTGGGTGTCCCGCTCTCGCTTGCAAGGAGGGTCTCGAACGTGGCCACGGCGGACAGGTTGAGAACCGCATAATACATTTTTCCTGTCAACTTTTTCCTGCCGAGCAGAAACTCCACAAAATCATCAACTTTTCTTTCCACTGTTCTGGTCCTGGACCCGCCTTTTCGGCCGGAAAATGCCATGCCGCTGCACTCGTCTAAAAACCCGGCCATAAATTTGGTTGGAATAAAGCTTTTTACAACAGCCCTCGCGTCTTCCTTAACTAGAAGCCCGTACCTCAAAGCTCCGCCCATCTGTCCGTTCATCTCGACTGTATCTAGGCCGATATCATGCAGCCTTTTGTTAAGGTTAAAGAGGTGATATGCGCCGAGTAATAAGAATGGCACCTCATCACACAAGATTTTAACCCCAGAGCTTATTATGTCCATCATTGCCCTCTCTCTTAGGGAATTGCCGAGTACTTCCATCGAGTGTTCCAGCAACTGAAAGGCCACCAGCTTTTCAACATTTAAATTCTTACAGCCCTTTCTTACGGAACAGCATATCCTCTCCATCAGGTTAAGGAATTCCCCGTACTCATAGAATTTGTCAGTCTCAACCAGATCTGTCTCTACCAATTCTGCATGCCTAGAACTAACCATGACCTTTCTTATGGTCCTCAACAGGTCCAGTGAATGCTCTAGGCTGTCCTTCCTCGCATTCCTAATGCACCAGGCGCGAAGCAAACCATCGTTATCCTTCGCTATGGATTTGCGCAGTGTAGCGGCGAGATCCTTTTTACTGCTTTCCGCAAATATCCTTATTGTGTTGCCTGTTGCAACGGCAACCAGGGCATCTCTGTCATTCTCTGGTATGCCAAAGGAATGCTTTAACGAATAGGTATAGGCTTTCCTGCCTGCGCCACTATCCGTACGCGCGAGTTCCTTCCCCACTTTATCATCTATGATAATTTGCCCCAGCCCGTATTTAATACCATTACAATCTCGGGGAAACTGATATTAAACTTTAAACCAGAATATAACCATGGACATTTCCTCGCTCAAGGGAAGGCTCCCAAAGGAGATAATAGAGTCGGTTAGCGCAAGGGGCATAAAGTTATTCACGCCCCCGCAGGAGGACGCGATAAACAGCGGGCTCCTAGAGGGGAAGAACCTTGTAATTGCCAGCCCAACTGCTAGCGGCAAGACGCTTGTTGCTGAGATGGGATGCGTCAACTCGATACTCTCGAGCGGGAAGAGGGCTATATACATAGCGCCGATGCGAGCGCTAGCATCCGAGAAGTTCGCGGAGTTCAAGGAGACATACCCGTACATAAGCTCTGCGATATCGATAGGCGACCTGGACTCCAACGACCTATGGCTGAAGAACTACAGGATGCTGTTCTTCTCGACCGAGAAGTTCGACAGCCTGCTCAGGCACGGTATAGACTGGGTGCAGAGCATAGGATGCATAATATTCGACGAGGTGCACATGCTCGGAGACATGTCAAGGGGCCCGACCCTGGAGCTGCTCATAACGAAGCTCTCAACAATGTGCGACGCGCAGATGATAGCGCTGAGCGCGACAATAGGAAATGCGGAGGAGATAGCGAAATGGATGAATGCGGTGCTAGTGAGGAGCGACTACAGGCCTGTGAAGCTGGAGAAGGGTGTTCTGCACCAGACCAACGTATACTACGCAAAGGAGAAGGGGAAGCTGAAGCCGGAACCGCTGCTCGGAAGCAGCGAGATACCAGAGATAAGGCTTGTGGAGGACACGCTGATGCAGGGGAAGCAGGCGCTGATATTCTATTCGACAAAGAGGAATGCGGAAGCAGGCGCAGCAAGGATTGCGGCACACGTTGCAAGCAAACTCTCAAAAGAGGAGATTGCAGAGCTGGAAGCGATAAGCGCGAACGTGCTCAATGTGCTGAGCAGGCCAACGGAACAGTGCACGAAGCTCTCAGGCCTAGTTGGAAAAGGCGTTGCATTCCACCATTCAGGGCTCATGAACCAGCAGAGGTCGCTGATTGAGGGCGCATTCAGGAACGGCAAGATAAAGGCGATATGCTCAACCACGACTTTGGGGTTTGGAATAAATATGCCCGCGCACACCGTCCTTGTAAGGGATTCATCAAGGTTTGATGGCGGATACAGCGAGAGGCTCAGCGTGAACGAGATAACGCAGCTCTTCGGAAGGGCTGGCAGGCCCAAATACGACAAGGAGGGAAGGGCGCTGATCATGGCAACGACAAGCAGCAAGGTAAAGGAGCTCTCAGATTACATAAAGGAAAAGCCAGAATCAATAGACTCCGCATTGGGCGTAGCCCCTGTGCTAAGGACTCACATACTCGCATTCATTGCTGAGAATTTCCTGAACAACGAGAAGGCGATGCAGAAGTTCATGTCCAAGAGTTTCTACAGCTTCCAGTACGGGAATGTGCGCCACATAAACAGCATCATAGACGAGGTTCTGGAGGAGCTTGCGGAATGGGAGTTCATAGAGAACGACAGCAGCGAATACAGGGCGACAAGGCTGGGAAGGAGAGTGAGCGAACTCTACATAGACCCCCTTTCTGCTAAGTGGATGGTGGATTCGCTGAACGGCGGAAAGCTGGACATGCTGGGCATACTCTACATGATATCGAACACCTTAGAGATGAGACCTTATCTAAGTTCAACAAAAGAGGCAGAGGAGGCATACGCAGCATACCTCTACATGGGTAAGGGGAGCAAGGCATTCAAGGACTACAACAAATACGAGTATTACGATCCGGTGAGGGCGTTCAGCACAGCGCTGATGCTGCGCGACTGGATGAACGAGCAGAGGGAATTCGAGCTAGTGAAAAGATATTCGTCAACTCCGGGAGTGGTATACGCGAAGCTGCAGAACGCTGACTGGCTGATATACGCGGCCGCGGAGTTGGCGCGGATAACAAGGATGCCAAGGCAGGACCTCATACAGGCAAGGGTTAGGCTGCGCTACGGAATAAAAGAGGAGCTACTCGACCTGGTAAGGCTGGAGCAGATAGGAAGGGTGAGGGCAAGGCAGCTCTTCAGCGCAGGGATAGAAAAGGTGTCAGACATACCGAAGCACAGGGAAAAAGTAAAGGAAATATTGGGTGACGAGATAGCGGACAAGGTCTTCAAGCAGATAGAAGACTGATCCGTTCCATAGGCTCAGTTCCGCTAAAATGTCATATTTTTATACTGCTCGTGCGCCATAGATATCACTCTTTGCGGTGAAATAATGTACATATCAGAGCACACTATCAAAAGAATACTAAAAGAGGCTGGGGCCGGAAGGATAAGCTCGGACGCGAGCGCGGAGCTGCAGAAGCACATCAACAGGATGGCCTTCGGAATAGCTCAGAAGGCCGTGCAGCTCTCAAAGCACGCAAAACGCAAGAC
>DUIS01000010.1:10879-12669 GCA_013330215.1 Microcaldota archaeon
AAAACGCAAGACTGTGGACCTGAGCGACATCAGGCTCGCGTGCAGCTGATTCTTCCTATATCAGGATTGCGAAGATGCCGAAGAACTTCATTATCACGATAGTGCCAACTGCTGGCAGGCCGAATAGCGCAGTAGGTATGAGCGTGTAAAGGTGTATCGGTATCTGGAAGTTGAGAAAGTAATTGAGTGCGAATATTGCTGCAAGGCCGAGCACGCTGTTTGCGATAATGCCGAAAAGAATCTTCAAGAGACCCTTCCCGAGCTTGAATATCACAAAGAGCACTATGCCTATCAGCACTATGAGTATGACTTCTCCAAGGATCGTGTTCGTCGCGGGTAATGCTACCATGGTTAGCTAATATCATGCAATTAATAAAAAGGCTAGCCTAAATTTGCAAAACCCCTCGTAACCGGAAAATCAGATGCAAAGTCTAATAGTCTATAGAGATGCTGAACCCGATTCCTTTCTTGGTAGGGTAAGAGTCCACAGTTGCAGTTACCCGTAGCGGTTTTGCGAGTCTGTACCCCGCCCCCAATTCCGGATATGTTGCCGAAAAATTCGGATACCATCTTTTATAGAAGCCCTGCGTGAAAATCACGCCGCTCTTTTTTCGGTCCGAGCTTCCCGGCCTTGCTATCATGAATGCACTGGTTATGAATCCGCTCAGTGCATTTCCCGTCTTTAGGTTTAATGTCGACGCAACTCTTATGACGTATCCGTACCTGCCTACCGGATCCACAAAGGCGGACGCCGGGAATATGATATTGTTTTCTGTATCGGTAAATGCCAAGATCCCATCAGGCGCCGTAGCCAACTGTCTTGTCACCAATATACTCTGCTGTATCGGCGAGTTCTCCCTGAAATAAAGAGGAAGCGGTTTATTGCCAAACGAAAACGTGGCGAAAGTGAACATGTACCTGTTGTCTGCATTCAAGCTTGTCTCAAGGGTGATGTTTGGGTAGCAGAGCCAGCCGGTCACGGTGGGCAAGGTCTTGGGTCCGTAGTCTACAAGAAATGAGAACAGCTTTGGCTTTTCGCCCTTATCATCAAACAGGTAACCGAACCTGTAGTTGTTCGTATGCTCGATGTCGGAATAGATAAGAAATACACTGCTCTGCTTGCCAAATCTTACCTGCGGTCCCATGCTGATATCTGGATACGATACGCCATTCAGCCGGAAATCGCCAACATTTCCAAGGACGCTGAACCTCTCATTTATCCACTGCTCGTAATCAAATTCGTACGAGGTGTCAAATCCGCCGAATTTATTCTTGTCCGAGAATACTGTTATCCTGTACAGACTGTTTCCATTATCATACCGTAAACCTACATCGCCCTCGCCGACCAGATTTCGATTGTATGTTTCGCCCCCGACTATGGCCAATTGCCTGTTATCTCCCAGATTTACATAGGTCTCGGACAATGTGCCTGATGCCGTGCTTTTCCCTATCAAACTTGTCTCATTGAACAGGAACCCAGTGACCTTGGCATCGTTAGTAGTAGCAGCCTGTGTTTGCTGTGGCTGCTCCTGCGGTTCAGACTGCGCCCGCAAAAACCCCTGACCCAAATAGAGCGATGCGGCCAGAACTGCAGCTGAGGCCACCTTTTTCATCCTGTTCATCTTACCACTTTGCACGGTTTCAAAATCTATTTTCTTAACGCTTTCCATTCTGGGAAATACAGAGCTTCTATCTCCTCCGCTATCTCTACCAACTTGCCAATTATAGCCCTATTATTTCCATTCGCATGATCATCACTGAGTTC
This sequence comes from Microcaldota archaeon, assembly GCA_013330215.1. Lineage (GTDB taxonomy): Archaea > Micrarchaeota > Micrarchaeia > Micrarchaeales > Micrarchaeaceae > UBA12276 > UBA12276 sp8261u. The sequence continues at coordinate 12,645 of DUIS01000010.1, forward strand.
TGCATTCAGGGCAAGAGCCATCATC
>DUIS01000022.1 GCA_013330215.1 Microcaldota archaeon
ACCTGACGCTCTATTCCGACAGCGAGGTCAGGAACATAAGCTTCGGCGTGGAGACATGCCCGACCCCGCTCACCATAAGCATACTTCCTAAGGTGCTCATATCCGGAAAGATAGAGAACATAACACTGAACCTCACAAACAACGGAAAGACCGCGCTGAATTACATATCTATGCATGCCTCGGTGCCGAACATGGACGGCACATTCCTCGGGATACAGCCGATACAGGTTCGCGCGATACCTCCAAGGAACAGCGTCAACCTTGGCGAGAGCGTTTTCATTTACAGCAACGCAAGCCAGTCGTTCCCGATGAACTTCTCCATAAGCCTCTACAACGGCACGCAGATAGAGCAGATCGCGTACAATCCGATAGTGCTCTCGAGCGGCATAATAAACATAACCCCGTCAAGCGTCACAATCTCACCGCAGAAGCCGACCGCGGGAGGGATATTCTCCATATCATTGGTGCTCACAGACGTTGGCACCGCAGGCGCATCAACTGTAACAGTTGCGCCGTTGCCAACTGCAGGGTTTGAGCCCTATGGGTCCAACTCCACATTCGTGGGGGACATGCAGGCTGACGTGCAGACGCCCGTCACGCTCACCCTTACATCGCTTACTTCGCTCAAGGCTGGCAATTATGTGATACCGGTAAGGATAAACTACCTGAACAACCTTAGGCAGAACCTCAGCACCACGGTAGAGGTGCCGGTTGCGATCGGCGGAAGCGCATCGACATTCAATGCGCTGAGCGCGGCTGCAAGGCAGTATGGAAGCAGCAGAGGCAGCGCCTCTTTGATCCTGATGGTGGCGCTTGCGATAGTCGCGGTAGTGTTCATACTGCTCTTCCTGAGGGAGAGGAAGGGGTACATGCTCCTCAAGGATGAGCACAAGCGGCTGAAGGAGCATGCCAAGGAGCGCCCAACAAAATGAGGTCCATTGCCCATGAACCTGAAAGATGTCCTATGGCTGAGCTACAAGGACCTTAACGAGAAGAGGATAAGGACAGCGCTGACCATAGTAATGGTAGTGATAGGAGTCGCTGCGATAGTCGCGCTCACATCCGTAACGGCAGGCATAAGCCAGAGCATAAGCAGCTCGCTGAATGCGCTCGGGCCCACATCGATAATAGTGAGCAGCTCCGGAACCACGGGATTCACAATCGCGGACGTTGCGAGGCTTGAGGGACTGCCAAATATCACAAGCGTCACCCCATTGCTTATAGGCTCAGGGGTACTTTATGCTGGCAACCATAACTCATCGGTCACGATCATAGGGGTAACTACACAGGGGCTCAAGCAGCTTCTCGGCGGCAATGTCACATTCTACCAGGGCGCGATATATGAGGACACGGTGACGCCTGCGGCTGTCGTAGGCCATACGGTTGCATTCCCGACAAGCGCAGCCGGCACGCAGGTAATAACAGTAGGGCAGGCGGGAACGCTTAAGATAGGAGGAGGGCGAACGGGAGGAAGCACGATAACGGTGCCGATAGACGGCATACTGCCCTCCCACGGCGGCTTCATAATACCGATCGACAGTGCGGTGTTCATGTCGCTGCCTGCGGCTGAGATCGTGCTGAAGAGGCCATCATTCAACGAGATGCTGGTGTTCGCGTCGAACACATCGACGGTGAATTCGACAGCATCGCTCATAACGACAATATACGGGAGCGGCGCGAGGGTCACCACGACTGCGCAGCTCCTCTCGACCACGAGCTCCATAATAGGCTCGATAAGCCTGCTCTTCACCATCATCGCGGGTGTCTCGCTTCTTGTGGCTGCGATAGGCATAATGAACATAATGCTGATAGCGGTGTACGAGCGCACCCACGAGATAGGCATACTGAAAAGCGTGGGCTTCAAGAACAGGCACATACTGCTCATATTCCTCTTCCAGGCGCTGATAATAGGGTTCATAGGGGGCGTGCTCGGCATAGTCGTAGGCGCGGGGACGTCCTACGGGCTCTCGACGGTACTTGGAGGTGGAGGCGCAACATCCGCAAGCACAACAAGCTCTACAGGGGCTGCATCGACCAGCGGCAGCTTTAGGTCTGGCAGCGCAGGAGGAGGCGGAGGATTCTCAGGATCTGGAGGCGGATCCAGTTTTGGAGGCGGAAGCAGCAGCACTACAGCTTCGATAAGCTTCAAGCCCGTATTCCCGCTGTCCACCATAATATCTGCCGTGCTTGTGGCCATGATAGTGAGCATAGTGGCCGGCATGTACCCCGCATGGAGGGCATCGAAGATGGAGCCCATAGACGCGCTGAGGCAGCTCTAGGCCGTATACGAAGATAGGTATAAATATCTCGCAAAGCAAAGTAAGCTTAGTGGTAGAAATGGAATCACAAACAGTTTATTATATTGTCGGAGTAAGCAGAAGCCCAAACTGGCTTCCTGGACAGAAAGATCCGAAACCTGCCACTACATATCATGTATGCGAGATCAAAAGGGAAGACGGGGCGAGGCTGGATTCTTTAAGAAAACAGAGGGATGAGAGTTTAGCGAAATTGGAAGCTAAAAAACTTTTACGTGGCAGCGAAGAGTACAATAGTTGGTATAATATAGATGTTTCTGCTCGTCAGAGGACATATTTGGGTTTTCTCAGACGGCTACGAATGAAGGAATCGGGATTCTTTAGGGACGGCAAGGTACATGCAAAGGGGGAAATTGTAGAAAAGGACGCAATTGACTTTTCCCCGTGCAAAAGCCCGGAGGAGAGGATAGATCTGAACTGGTGAGGGGACACATCAGTAAATGGCCTCTACAGTTTTAATCAAGGAGCGCCACCGAATACTTTACGATGCTCTTGTTGCCTTTACCCATGTAAAAATCGGCGTTGAACCTTCTCCCTGAGAGCATCAGGTTAAGCCAGAATTCGTCGTCAGGCCACATCTCTGCAAGAGGTACCTTATCAGCATCAAACCACCTTACCTCCCCTTCATCGCTGGATCTGATCTCTCCCTCAAACTCCTTTGTGGAAAAAAGGTGCCCCTTCACTGATAGTTCCTCCTTGCCGTCCAAATAGAAATTCATGATACCGTGGCTGAACAGGTTTTTTACCCTGAGGCCCGTCTCCTCGAAAACCTCCCTCACCGCGCATTCTTCCGGGGATTCCCCTTCCTCGATATTGCCGCCGGGCGCGTTCCAGCGCCCCAGGCTGATCCCCCTGGTCGCCCTTTTAAGAAGCAGCTTGTCCCCGTCCAGCACATGACAGAGTGTCTGTTCCTTCATCGCACCATTTTAGTCTGTGGAGATTTCCCTTGAGAGGTTCGGCCTCGCCTTTACAAGTACCCGAGAGCCGCAGTAGCTGCACCTGACGAACTGGTCCAGCTGCTTTATCTTCTTCCCGCAATGCGCGCAAACATATGCCATTTTTCCACCATTTTATTTCTTTGTCTTCAGCCACTTTACGAACTCGGCGTGCAGGCCGGACTTGCTAGTGTCTATCACCCTTATCTTCATCGTGGCGTTGTACTGCTCGTCGTTCAGCTGCACTATCGGCTCGTAGTTTTTCATCTCGCAGTAGTGCACCTCCATCCAGTGTATCTTCCCTTCAAGGTACTGCTTGACGATCTCCTTAGTAAGCGGCATTGAAGTGAAGCTGAATATGAGCCCGTTGCACCAGCAGAGCGGCATGTTCCCGGCCGGGGTTATGCGCTCCCTGAAAAGGTCGTCGCGCTCAACTTTCACAGCCTCGTGCACTATTAGCTCCTTTATTGGTGCGAATGTTATGCTTGTCATCGTTATCATTTTGTTTTGTTATGCCTTCTGCAGGCCCTGTATGAGCCTCTTTGCGGTGCTGCCCGCTGCGGTTGTCATCGAGTATGCTCCTCCTGCGTATACCGTGCCGCAGTGCCTGCACTTCCATATGCCTGTGCCTAGCCTCCTGACAGCGCTCTTCCCGCATTCCTCGCAATTGTAGCGCGCTATCTTCTCGTGCCTTATCTTGTCTGCGCGCTTCCTTATGCTTGCCCCGTATCTTATGCTCGCGTTTGCCATTGTATCATTCCGCCTTTCCGCATTAATCGTGCGAAGACCGCACCGACTACTTTTGCGATTTCTTTATGATATCTTTCTGTTCCTTATGATTATTAAATGCTACCTCTATCAGCTCCTCTATCTCCTTTGCCGAAAACCCGCCGCTCATGCCCTTCTGCATAGCCCTCACGTATTTCTCGTCGGTCGCTATGGTCACCCTCGAATATGCGGCGTTGGTCTCGTTTGCGGTCGGGTCCAAAAGGCTCTTTCCGCCTACTTTGGCAAATGTGGATGAGGTTATTATGTTGTCTATCTTCAGCTTGCTGACGCGCTCCTCCCTGACCACCTTGCCATCCTCGTATTTTGGCACCTCTGTTGAAAGAAGCGCAGACATCGCTGCTATGCTTCCCGCATCGAAAAGGTTGCCGTTGTAGTTCAGCACATATAAGTCGACATAAACAGTCCATGCCTTCGCCTCCTCTACGAAAAGGCTCTCCAGGTTCACGCATTTTGCGTGCCTTATGCCCCTGTCCACTACCCTTGCAAGCTCTATCGAATCGGGGCTTGGAGGGCCCGTCTCGTATGATGCTGATGCGAGCGGAAGAAGCTCTGCAGACACCACAAGGTTGCCCTGGTTTGGGGTGTCCTCCATCGGCTCGTCAAGATTGAGCTTTACCCCTGCGAGCACGCGTGTGGCGCCCAGATCCACCTGCGCGGATCCCTCAGCGTTCTTTATCAGGCCGGAGACTATCTCTATCTTCCTGAATTCGTTCGCCTTGCGACCGTCCTCCCTTATGCCTTTCGCAATCAGCTCCTTTATGTAGCTTGTTTTTACTATATCAATCGCTTCCATGATAAACACCTAGTTCTTTTCCTCGCCTGCCCTGGCATACGCCTCCTTGAGCGCATTGCGCTGCGCGACGTTGACCTTCTTGCCAGCCTCCAGCGCCATACTTATCGCCTCTGACATCTGCTCCTTTGTCATCTCCCCGTCCATCTGCAGGAGCAGTATCTCATTGTTCCTCGGCGCTACTGCAATCGGCATGTCGCAGTCCGAGTAATTGTCCTCGATCATCGTAAAGTCGACAGCTATGTGCTCGTCGATTCTGCCAGCGCTAACCGCGTATACAAGGTCCCGCATGTGTATGCCTGCGCTTGCCACAGCAACTGACGCCGCTGTCAGGCCAGCTGCCCGTGTGCCACCGTCGCCCTGAAGCACCTCTATGAAGATGTCTATCTCGCTGCCAGGGAAATCGGAAAGCACTACAACGTTCTCGAACACCTCCTTTATGACCTTTGATATCTCTATCGCCCTCCTGTTCGGCCCGCTCCTTCCGTGCTCGGAAAGGCCGGAGAACGGCGCCATGGAGTACCTGCATTTTATTATCGCCTTTGACGGATCGGAGAGGTGCCTTGGCGTTGCCTCCTTCGGCCCATACACAGCAGCGAGAATGCGGTTGTTGCCCCATTCTATGTATGCAGAGCCGTCAGCGTTCTTCAGGGGCGCTGCGGTTATCTTCAAATCCCTTATCTCGTCAAACCTTCGTCCGTCGAGTCTCTTTCCGTCCACTACCAATTCTGGCTTGTTCAATGATGATCCCATTTACTCACTTTTGTTCTTTTCTAGAAAATTTTTAATCGTATCAGTAAGTCCGGAGAGATGCGCCTCCCTTTCGACCTTGAGGAGCGCCTCGGTCGCGAGTGCTATGTTGCCGTCCTTCAGCCATATGAGGCCGTTCATCCCTACAACTATGTGCGTGCCGCTGTATTCAGCTATCTGCCTCACCATTGTGCTCTTTTTGCCTATTACCCTCGGTATCTTCTTGGGCTTTATCGAGAGTATCGTGCCTCCCTCTAGCGGCTTCGGGTCCTCGAGTATTATCGTGTTCTTCCCCTCTATGTTCTTTATGAGTGCGCTTATTATGTCGCCTGGCTGGAATTCGTACCTGTCGTACTTGCCCGGGATGAGCAATGCCCTTCCGAAGTATGATAGGTCGACTATGTACACCTTCGGCCTTGCCTCCGTGATTATGCCGACGACAGAGTCCTCGAGCCTGGGCATCCAGCTGCCCTCGAGGGGTATTATGGTGCGTTCCGCGGCGTCGTATACGCCCAGCACCTTTGAGTATGTCTTGCCGTTCTGGATGAAGCCGTTTGCTATCCTTAATGGCTTGTCAGAAACCATGTCGCCCGGTATTATCATGTCGCGCATGTTATCAACATCATATAATTTTCACAACAGCCTTGCCTTGTGTCGCGCTGTTTATCCTGTCAAAGAACTCTGTCTGCATGCCTGCGGGAAACTCAAGTGTTGCATTCAGGCTGCCGTTGTCAAGCCATTTCTCAGACTTGAGCCCGTACTTCTTAAGCGTGCCGTAGGACCTGTTCGCGTACTCAGCCGGGATTGTGACATCCATCCTCACCGTAGCGAACTTTATCGGCATTATCATGGTTATCTTCTTCACCACATCATCAATCTGTTCTGTCGCGCCCTTGAACGGGTCTATTGATACCTTCGCCTCCCTCATCGCGTTCTCTATTCGAAGCGGTGGGTTCGGCGCGTTCGTGCGCGGGTCTATGGAGTTCTTGGCTATTATCTCGATGATGAGCTTCCTTTTCTCCTCGATCAGCTTGTTCCGCTGCTCGGTGGTTATGGGCACTTCCCCGTGCTTCAGCATCGCCTCCGCGACCTTTGCAAGCTCTGTGGTGCCGAAGGCCTTCCTTATCTTTTCTTCGGATTGGCGCTCGCCCTTGCGCGCGTCCTTGAATATGTCTTCGGCCTCGAGCACCGTAAGCGGGTCGCTGCGCTTGCCAGTTATGTACTCGTATGCAAGGTCCGCGTCCACGAATATCTCGAACTCGTTTCCGTCCCTGTGCAATTTGACTATTACCGTCTTGGAAGACATCCGACCACTAAAAAGCAAGAGCTAAAGGTATTTCGCTACCTTCTCCGTTGTGAAGCTCTCGAAACCAACATCCTTCTTTATTGTTGATATGTCGACATTGCTTTCGGAGAGTTTGCCCTCGTTTATCTTTTTGATTATGCTTACCCCAAGGTTTATCGCATCCTCCATGCCTATATTATCCTTGTAGTTCTTGACCAGCACGTCCTCGGCTATCTTCTTGCCCGAGCCTATCGCGTCGGCCTTGTAGCCAAGGTACGATGCCCCGGGATCTATTTCGAAGAGCTTTGGCGTCTTGTCTATGCCGCCGATGAGCAGCGATACCGCGTATGGCCTTATGCCGCCGTACTGCGTTGCCATCTGCATCTCCTCTGCGATCTCCCTTGCGGTAGTCTCGACAGATTCGGTTTCGCTGTATACCATCCTGTGCGTCTGGGTCTTGTTCCTCATTATGCCTATAATGTGAAGGCCGTCTGCGACAAGGCCGCTGTAGGTTGCACCTATGAACGAGTCGACGCGGAATATCTTCTGTATCGTGCTTGGCACTGCAAGCTGCTCCACTATGTTCTTGTGCGCGACAAGAACTACGCCGTTGTCCGCGACTATGCCTATTGATGTCGCGCCGCGCCGCACTGCCTCCTTTGCGTAATCGACCTGGAAAAGCCTTCCATCTGGGCTGAACATCACGCCCCTATCATACGCTTGTACGTTTGGATACATTATTTCACCATTTAGAACATTAAACTCCGGGCAATTATTTGATGATAATTAGAACCCAATCCTTCTAAGATAGTATTTGTGATGTAAGCTTTATAACCCTTAGCCTTTGGGCTTGTTACCTTCCTTTTCCCTGCCAAGAGCGCGTATCGTGCCGGATGCGTTCAATGTGTAGAAGCCGGTCTCGATGCCGCCCACGCGCTTCATGAAGGTGAGCGCTATGAGCGTGTCCCTGTACCTTTCGAGGTTGCACCTGAGCACGAAGCGGTTTCCGCCCATGTACTTCATTATGCGCGGGTTTGCGCTGTGGTAATTGACCTCGCCTATGTTGTGGAGGAGCTCTTTCAGGAAATCGTGCGCGAAGCTGCCTCCCTCCCGCATGTCCAGATCCGCGGTGGATTCCACGAGCAGGTACCTCCTTTTCTCTGTTTTCATCTTTGCACCAGTGAGTTGTTTATTTCTCCTATGCTCCTCCTTGCATACTCGTCGTCCGAGCCGAGCAGCTTGGCAAGCTCTATCAGCTGCAGGTAGGAGCAGAGATGCATGTTGTTCATAGCGAGCGTGGCGAACGACACGTCCAGCCTTATCGATTTTGCGTGCGAGAAGAGCTTAGACATCAGGTATATCGTCCTTGACCTCTGCAGCCCGTAGGAGCATGTGATGAAGCTGGTTGGAAGGCAGAGCGCGATATCCGATTCTTTCATCTTCTCCATAGCCTTCTTGTTTATGTGGAGGTCCTTGAACACTATGGCGCTCGGATTGGCCTTTATGACGGCGAGTATATCCTTGTCGTCGCTTGCGTTAAGCGTTATGCTCCCCTCTATCGCCTCTTTCTTGTATATCGAATCGATTACCTTGATATCGCCGCTTGAGAGGAATATGTGCCTGTACCCGAGCTCCTTCTCGAGTGCCGGGCTTATCTTGCACGAACCATAGGCGAGGTCATAGTAGTCCAGAGGAACACCATCACTCCTTCTCTTCCTTCTTCTCGCGGCCGAAGATCTCGCTCTCGAGAACCTCCTTCGTCTTCTGCGGGGGGTAAAGCAGCTTTATCAGCTTGGTGTGGCCGCGGATGCCCTTGCCGGATTCGAACGAGGCTACAAGACCCTGCATCTCCAGCTCCGAGAGGTACTTCCTGTACCACCTCTCGCTCTTCGCCTCCTTGTGCATGCTCTCAGCCAGGCTCTTGTAGCGGCCGTAGACCTCCCCGCTGAAAAGGTATGTGTCAACGCCATCCGTGAGCTTCTTGTAGGAGCCCCCGCTCTGCGTAAGCAGAGCTATCGAGTAGAGGACAAGCTTGTGGTGCTCCGGGAGAGTGCCTATCAGCTCGTAGACTATGTCCGTATCTGCTAGCTTCGAGGCCTCCTCGGCATCCTTCATCGTGATCTTGTCTGTGCCTTTCTCATCGGCGAGCTCGCCGGCCTTCGAGAGCATCTTGAGCGAGAGGCGCGCGTCGCCGCCCTCCCTTGCAGCGGCAGCGGCAATGAAATGCAGGGTGTCCTCGTTTATCACGTTGGGCTTGAAGCCCGTTGCAACCCTGTCCTTTATTATCTCGTAGAGCTCGTTAGCATAATATGGCGGAAACACTAGCTCCGATTCGTAGAGAGTGGAAAGGCTCCTGGGGTCGAGCGTGTCCTTGAATGATATCCTGTTAGCTATTCCTATCATCGTGACACCGCCTGCCCTTATGTCGCTGTTTATCCTAGTGAGCGTGTATACCAGATCGTCAAGGTCCTTCACTATGTCCACCTCGTCTAGTATCGCGACGAGTATCTTGTTGTCTTCCTCTATCCAGTTGGTGATCTTCTCGTACAGGTCGACTGTACCGTAGCCGCGCTTCGCATATGTAGGGAGGTGGTCGCTGACTATCTTGTTGAGCACGCGGTAGCGCGAGTTGTATATCTTGCAGTTTATGTAGCTTATCTTCGCCTTTGTGTTTGGTATCCCCTTTACCTCGTCAAGCACGTACCTTGTGCAGGAGGTCTTGCCCGTGCCTGTCTTGCCGTATATGAAAAGGTTCCTTCCGCGCTCGCCCTTGAGTGAGGGCGCGAGCGCGCGCTCTATGCCGTTTATCTCCTTGGAGCGTGAAACTAGCTTCTTGGGTATGAAATGAGGAGATAGCGCCTCCCTGTTGGCAAATATCCTTGATTCTGAAAGCATATCATTTAGAGACTGCACGCGACCCCCTCCGTCTTATACATTAGTATGGTAGCTATTTCTTTAAAGCCTTTCTCATCGGCCTGGGGCTTGACAGCCCTTTCGGGCAGCCAGTAATATAGGATAACCGATATTTATAAATACATCATTGATGATATATGTGCGATTTAATGGTGGAATGGAACAGGGTTGTCGATGATGGAAGAATAGAGAAGGCCGCAAGCGCGCTAAGGGAAAGGGGAATCGACGTCGTCATAGTACAAAACAAGGAGGAGGCGAAGAGGAAGGTCCTCGAACTTATCCCGAAGAAGGCAGAGGTCCTGCACGTGGCATCGGTCACGCTGGAGGAGATAGGCGTCTCGAAGCACATAGATGAGAGCGGGGAATTTGAATCGCTAAGTGTAAGGATAAGGGGCATCGATGATGCGGCTGAGAGGGAAAGGCTCAGGAAGCTTACGCTTAGCCCAGATTATGCGGTAGGAAGCGTGCACGCTGTAACTGAGGACGGGCAGATAGTCGACGTCTCGGCATCAGGGAGCCAGGTGCCTGTATATGCATACGGCGCGGCGCACCTGATACTAGTTGTGGGCGCCCAAAAGATCGTAAGGAACCTCGACGAGGCGCTGAAAAGGGTATACGAGTACGTGCTTCCCCTTGAGAGCGAGCGGGTGCGCAAGGCGTACAACATGCCGGGAAGCAGCATTAACAAGATACTCATAATAGAGAAGGAGAAGCTGGGAAGGACGACGCTGATATTCGTGAAGGAGAAACTGGGATTCTAGCCCTTTAAGGACCTGGGAGTAGGTTTTATATATCTGGAAACCCATAATCATACTGTGATAATATGGCCCATTTGGATGCAGTAGAAAGAGTAATAGATTATGTGATGCAGGGAAAAAAGGACACAAAAGCAAGCGAAACCGTTGTAGCAGATACGGCGAAACCTGGTTCACTCCTAAGAGGAAAGAGGGCACCAGTTAAACCTTTAAAAATTAGGCGCAAATAAGAAAAGCGCTAGAGAAGCTATAAATACTTTGAAGATTATAATAGACATGTGATTTTGTGGTGTTCGCTTTTGCAATGTTAAAGTCAATGACATTCGGTACCTTTCTAAGGAAATCCGAAACAATAATTGCAGAGGCAGCTGTAGCAGGCGTTGTTCTTGGCGTTGCTGCAGAAGAGACGCGCAAACTGCTGAGGAATGGGAAATAGCCGTACATAAATTTATTATGGCTTCTCAGCTAATTCTCTACTGACATTTTACTATAGGGAGATAGGTTAAACCAAAAGGTGCAAAAATTGAGCGAGGAAGAATACGTAAAACTGCTTGACAGGGCGTTCTCGAAGCTGCCCAACCTTAGTGCGGACAAGGCAGACTTCGTCATACCTGATGCTGATGTGTTCAACGAGGGTACAAAGACGATAATAAGGAACATGGCGCTTATAGCCGACAGGGCAAGGAGGAGCGGCGCTGACATAGCGCGCTACATAGGCAAGGAGTTCTCAGTGCCGGTCAACATGGAGGAGCAGCGCCTCATCATGAACGGCAAGTTCCCTGCCGATGAGATAAACAGGCGAATAAAAAGATATTTTGAGGTATATGTAATATGCAGGGAATGTAAGAAGCCGGACACGCACCTGGAGAATGCGGAAAAGGGCATGTACCTGATCTGCGAGGCGTGCGGTGCGAGATACTGGGTGAAGAACTGATGGTGTTTTCATGAGGAGAGGAGGAAAGCCGCACGACAACAGGAGAGGAGCGGTTATAGAGAGTTCCATAAAGCTGCCAAGCAACGGTGAGATCCTTGGCAGGGTTGCGCGCATAGCTGGCGCCACCAAGTTCCTTGTGAAGTGCACCGACGAGAAGGAGAGGCTGTGCACAATCCCCGGAAGGCTGAGGAGGGCGTTCTGGATAAAGGAGGGCGACGTTGTTATAGTAAGGCCTTGGGTGGTGCAGACAGACGAACGCGGCGACATCATATGGCGTTACAGCATAATGGACACCAACAAGCTAAGGGACAGGAACATGCTGCACGGGCTTTAAGCGCCTGCAGTTTCTACTGCTCAAATCACCAGAAGGAAAGGAGTTTTAAGTCTATAAGTCAAATCTCTTTCTATGGACAATAAGGAATTTACGATAAAGGGAAAACTCGTAAGCAAGAATGGTTCGGGTTCCTTTGATCTTGTCTTCAATACAGTGCCTGAGCTGTTCAGCTACAAGCATGTCGATGAGGGCACAATGCTCCTCCTGGGGGAACTTGAGGTGAAGGAAACGGATGACTGCCTGGACATGGGCTGCGGCTACGGGGTGATAGGGATCTCCATGGCAAAACTTGCGCCGAAAGGCAGGACCTACCTTGTGGACAGGGACTTCATTGCCGTTGATTATGCAAACATCAACATACGCGAAAACGGTCTGCATAATGCTGAAGCGCGGTTAAGCAACGGGTTCAGCCATCTGAAAGGGCTGAAATTTGACGTGATAGCCTCAAACCTCCCAACGCACATAGGGCAGCTTTCGCTGCGCAACATAATAAGCGACATGAAAGCGCACCTTAAACCCTCAGGGAGGGTCTATGTTGTCACAGTATCTATACTGAAACCTTTCATAAAGAGGGAATTCCTCTCTGTTTTCGGAAATTACGAAAAATTGAAACAGGGAAGAAAGCACCTAGTATCGATGGCAGTAAAGGAGTAATACTTGAAAAGATTAACGAGACTGCCTTAGGTGCCTCATCTTCTCTTCGTATTCCTTTCTCCCTATTTCGCCCTCTGCGTACCTCCTCTTCAGGATCCTTTCTGGGTCGTGCTCCCTTGTGTAGCCGTGCCTTGCCCAGTGGTCGCCCCTGCACTCGCAGAAGAACGTAACCAGCCAGCCTGCGAACACTACTAGGAATATCACGCCCATGAAGGCGAGAACGCTGCCGCCGAAGTAGGGGCGCGCAGTGAATACCAGCGATGCTAATACTGCAACTACCATCAGTACGAACATTGCGGCGAGTACGACCCTTAACGCTTGCGAGCTGTGCCACTTGCAGCAGCCGCACGAGCATGACTCCGCATCCTTCGAATCATGAAGATTGCTTTTTCTTGGCATTGTATCAACCCATTCTAATAGGATAGCACCGTTAATGCTTTTAAGTCTATCGTAAGGCGGGGCACGCGGGCATAGGGATTTAATATTGCTCTGGCAAAGATTAATTGGCAGTAAGGCGGGAAGCTAAGGGTTTCCCATCCGCAAATCCCTTTTCGGCGGGCCAATGTTAGCTGCGTGTTATCGGGGTTATGCAAGCCTGCACCTAGGCGTTGAGATCTTGCCTTAGGTGATAGTCTGGTATGTGAACCAGGCCAGGCCGGAAGGAGCAACCTTAAGCATATTTTGGCTATGCTCTTAAGATACAGGGTTGAGTTAGGGTGCAACCAACTTGCATGATTCGGATAATGCAAAGCTAACTTCTGCCACGTATTAAAATACTTGCCGACTAATAATAGATTTAATGCCGAAGTCGCCTAATCCGGTAGGGCGGCGGATTGCTAATCCGTTGTCAGCAATGACTTAGGGGTTCAAATCCCCTCTTCGGCGATCATCAAGAACCAATTTTAAGACCTGAGTTTTCGTTTGTGCAGAATCTTTTAAAAAGCACACCAGTGATATTAGACCTATACTGGTGTGGCCTTGGGCGCTGTTGCGGATCTGATACTCATAATCGCGATTGTAATCATCGTGCTGGTATTCTGGCCGAAGATATCCGCGCTTGTCCAGCTCGGCGCCAGCCTCATATCAAATCCGCAATCAAAGTACAACTTCACGTTTCCGACCAATACCACTGGGCGGGCGGTGCAGAACGTGTCATACGGGCCGGCAATAAACTATACGCTCGTGCTCATAAACAGGGACAGGGAGGCAAACGGCCTGCCCAATGTCACGCTCTCGCCAGTTCTCTCCGCGCAGCAGCATGCGGACAACATGCTGAAATACAACTACTTCAGCCACTGGGACGTCTATGGGATGAAGCCGTACATGCGCTATACGCTGCTCGGCGGAAGGGAGTCGATGCAGGAGAATGTCGCCTACACGAAATCCGGCCTGAGCGCGTGCCTGGGCACCCTGTGCACAAGCTACGGCAACGTGAACGTGAGTAAGGCACTTACCGGGCTTGAGCATAGCATGGTGTACAACGATTCTGCCTGCTGCAACAACGGGCACAGAAACAACATACTGGACCCGGAGCACAACCAGGTGTCGATAGGCGTAGCGTACAACGGCACGAACGTCTACCTTGTCGAAGACTTTGTGGACAATTACATAACATGGCTGAACAACACGCCGAGCTTCAGCGGCAACGCCGTCTACCTAAAGGGTGTCGCATCGCAGAACTACAGCCTATCCTCCATAGAGGTAGACTATGAACCGCCAGTATCCAGCATGACGCAGCGGCAGCTTGACAATACCTCGGGATACGGCTCTGGCGAACCCGTTGCCGGAGTTGTGGGCAGCAGCTTTGACTATTATCCTGGCTTGGTAACGCTGGTGGCGAACAGCTATTACAATAGCGGCAACGATTTCACTACGAAGTTTAGCATCGCGGAGATCGTAGGCGCCTACGGAGCCGGGGAGTACACAATAACGCTATGGATGAACAACACGGAAACGCGCAGCAGTTTTGTAGGGGCCACATACACAATATTCATAAATTCCAGCGACGCAGAGTTCACGCCGAATAACGTGTGACGCACTTATCCGAGCATATCGCCGAAGCACTTTACAAAGTACCTGAGCGCATTCCTGAACGATTCCCTTCCCTCCTTCGTGAGCGAGTAGGTGATCGTCTTGCCCTTCTTCTCGCCCTTTATGAGGCCGTTCTCGCTAAGCTCCTTGAGCGCGGGGTATATGGTGCCCGCCTTCGGCTTCTCCCCCCTTCTCTTCTCTATCTCCTTCGCGAGCCCCTCGCCGTGCATCGGCCTCTTCGAAAGCAGGAAGAGTATCTGGAATGAGAGCAGTCCCCGCATGTCGCATCCGTGGTAGCGCATAGATTCACTTAGTGTATATATAGGATGTCATATATATTTATATACCTATTCCTTCACTATATACCACGATATATCGTATGTCCGATATATAAGGGATTGAAATGTGCGAATATGGATACGGACACGGGATGAGAAGCTTCCTCACGAAAGAGGAGCGCATACAGATCCTCAAGGACTACAGGGAATCGCTTGAGAACGAGGCGAAAGGCGTATCAGAGAGGATAAAGGAGCTCGAGAAGAAGAACGCCTGAGCCTTTCTTTTCCTTTCTTTTTTTTCTTTTTTCCCGAGGCATAACAACTCTATTTATATGCCTATGAGTAAATAAATATTGGGATAATCCTTTAGTGGTTGATTTGGCATTGAGGGTAATAGAGTACAGGCAACTCCTGCAGATACTTGCGATGTTCATGGTGGTGCAGTTCTTCGGCTTGCTGCTAGCCACGCAGGTATTCACGGGCACCTCATTCGTGCAGGTTCAGGGCGCACAGACCGTATCCTCGTCGTTCGACGCGCTGTTCTTCATCGCATACGTCATAGTGCTCTCTGTCGTGATGCTGATCATATTCAAGGTGTACAAGGGCGACAAGCTCTTCATGCTGCTTGACGCCGCGGTGGTGCTGGTCGCCTCGTTCATAGTATTCATAGTCTCGATATCCGCGCTGCAGGGCAATGCATTCGCAGGCATCTTCGGCACAACCTCTAATTACGTCCTGGGCGCCTCGATCGCGCTTGCTGTGCTGCTTGTCGTTGCAAAGTACAAGATACCGCGCATGAGGAACATCACCGCTATGATAGCAAGCGTAGGTGTCGGGCTCGTGATAGGGGTCAGCTTCAGCTTCCTAGCCGCGATGGTGTTCATGATAATACTCGCTGCCTACGACTTCATAGCTGTCTTCATAACGAAGCACATGATCGCGCTCGGCAATGTCGCGATAGAGAAGAACCTTTCCTTCCTCATAATGGTTAACGAGGTAGAGGCTGTGCCCGTAAGCTCGCTTACGGCGAACGAGAGGGCGGAATACAACAAGTCGAAGAAGGATCCCAAGAGGCATGGGGGCGAAATGCAGAAGCTCATAGGAAGCGACATGGCACCGGTCTCAGCGCGCATGGCGCTCGGCACCGGCGACCTCGCTATGCCTCTCATGCTCTCTATAGCGGCATACAAGGTGTACCTCAACTTCACGCTCAGCCTGGTGATAACTCTGGGTGCCATACTCGGGCTAATAATAACGATGCTGATACTGCGCAGATACAAGCGCGCGCTCCCGGCTATACCGCCGATACTGCTTGGGATTGTCATCGCGATGCTCGCGTACTTCGCGGTCACCGTGCTTGTATAGAAGCTTTAAAAATAGAGGATTGCATAGGATGATTTGATGGAGAAACCAGGTGCTCTCGGTATAGCCGCGTTGCTCGTGCTTATCGGAGGGTTTGCCACGCTGATGTACTCCTTCTACTACATACAGCAGCTCTCCTTCAACCTTGGCATATACTATGGCATACAGGGCACGGTAAGCGCATTGAACGCTAGCAAAACGGCAGTAGGCAGCAACTTGCTGCAGGTTACGCAGGGGCCGATAAGCACGCTTCCGCTCGGACTGCACCTATCCTATGTGCTTGTGCCGTTCGCGGTCATAATATTCGCGCTCGGCATTCTCTGGCTCTTCTCCAAGGCGTATTCGAAGGCTATGGCCGTGGTGCTCGCCTTCGCCTCTGTAGTTTACCTGGCGCTGGCCGCGCTCCTCCAGCTTGACTTCTTCAGCTTCACCGGCACGCAGCTTGTGCTTTCTGGCGCCTATGTCGGAGGCGTTCTTGCGCTTGCGGGCGCGTCTTATGTGCTGCTCAGGTCCACTGGAAAGAGCTCAAGAAGGGCCGCGCAG
Source organism: Microcaldota archaeon (assembly GCA_013330215.1). Classification (GTDB taxonomy): domain Archaea; phylum Micrarchaeota; class Micrarchaeia; order Micrarchaeales; family Micrarchaeaceae; genus UBA12276; species UBA12276 sp8261u. The sequence goes on from DUIS01000022.1 coordinate 16,669, forward strand.
CAGATATCCATAGACCCTGAGACGCCCTATTCGAACATGAAGATACTCTCGAACAGGCTCATGAAGAGGCTCAGCGGCGAGATACGCATACTCGACATGCATTTCGACGTGAGCGCTCTCGACAACCTGATCCAGCTCACTCAGGGCAACCTCGGAAGGTACAAGAGCATATCGGTGCTCGCGAAGGCTGACAGGCTCAACTCGGAATTCGAGAAAAGGTACAAGGACTTCAAGAGCGAGCTGGAGAACAAGGGGATAGCCTTCGAGCTGCGCGTGCTCAGCGAGAAGGACGCGTCGAAGCAGCATGAGCGCATGCTCATAGACGAGAATTCCGCATACAAGATACCGCCGCTTAACATAATAAACAAGAAGAGCGAGCACATAGTGAGCATAAAGCAGGCTGATGCGGTTCACAGGTTCAGCGATATGTGGTCCGAGGCGACACGGTTCGAGAACTTCAAGAGCACGGAGCATAACCTGCAATAGGTTTTTATAGGTAGTATTGGAAATATATCAGGGTGTTTCAATGATAAGGAGTAGTGTACTCGCAATAGCTGTCCTTCTATGCCTTTTCGCGGCGTTCGCCAGCTCTGCGCCGGCTTTTGTCGGCAGCGCGGTGATAAGGGCTCCGGCAGTCCTGATCTCGAACAACACCGGAAGCCTTACCAACATAACGCTTGTCGTGACAAAGGGGAACGGCACCGTAAGCGTGATAGGGCCGCAGACGGTCGCATCGTCTACACTGCAGTCCGCAAGGACCGCTGCGATTTACGCATCCAATTACACTAATCACGTGTTCCAGAACTACAACTTCACATACGACATAATGGACGTAGGTGACAACGTCTCGGGACCCAGCGCCGGAGCGGCAATGACAATGCTTGCGGTGTCTGCGCTTACAAACAGGCGCCTAAGGAGCGACTTCACAATGACAGGAACGATACTTAGCAACGGCAGCATAGGCCAGATCGGTGGCGTCTACGACAAGACAGGCGCGGCAAAGAGTGCCGGCGTAGACCTTGTGCTTGTGCCTAAGGTGCCTCAGACAAGCAATGAGGACGAGCTTTACCTGCTTGTCCAGACAAACTTCGGCATACCGCTGGTGCAGGTGGCAAACGTCTCCCAGGCGGCGCATTTCGCATTCAACAGCAGCATAAGCGGGTTAAACAACGAGACAACCTACAGCTTTATCGCAAACTACAACCTCGCGCGGCTCCCCGCAGCCAGCATAAACTGCAGTGCATCGTGCAACTACAGCACATTCGGCGCGCTCCAGAATTCCACAGCCGCACTTACAAGGGAGGAGGTGAACATGCTCGCGTCAAACCCCAAGTTCAGCAGCATAGCGATGCAGCTAGGCAGCGTGCTGAACCAGAGCGTTGAGATAGCGAACCGCGGATACCTATACGTCGGCGCGGACTTCGCCTTCCT
>DUIS01000071.1:0-9184 GCA_013330215.1 Microcaldota archaeon
ATGAGCTGTCGTATGCCACGATTACACCATGATAATAAGCTTACCAAGCAAAGGTATTAAAGTCTAATCCGAATAATAATAGTGATACTAATGCCTGGATTATACACCCCGCAAAGTTCTGCAGGAGTCACAAGCTTCTATGACGCCCCATCAAAGGGGCCTAAGCTTGACCCCAGGATAATAATTGCGGCAGTCGTGGCGTTCACGGTCGTAATACTTGTTGTGGACCACTTCATCCTGTAAGGCAAGGCTCTGGAAAAGAATCAGGCAACCCTGAAGACATCCTTCCTTACCTCTGTGACATCCCCGCTCTCTGATAGCACGTAGAGTATGGTTCTCACGCCGTCCTCGTCTACCCCTGTCTCGCTCGCTATGTCTGGTATGCTCATGCTCTTCTGGTCTATAAGCTTGAGTATCTTCGAGGCATTCTTGTTTATGTAGCCCCTGAGGCCTATGTAGAACTTCTTGTTGAACGCGCGCGTACCCAGGATGAGCCCGTGCCTTATGCTGTCCTCAAGCGCCCCCGATACCATTGCCGCGTCGGCCTCGTTCGAAAGCACAAGATAGCCCTTCGACTCAAGCAAGTCGGTGTATCCCTCGCTGTCGTTGAGCTTCTGCTCCCATGCCTTTGGCGCGCCCGTCGCGCTCTGGGGTTTCAGCGGCATCCTTGCCTTTACGTTTGCCTGCGCAGGCCCTGTGGGCTCTGCCATCTTCCCCTTTCTGTAGAGGAAGTTGTCATATATCTCCTTCCCTATGCCGTACTTCATCTCCTTCTCCCCTTCCTTCTTGAAGGGATTCACTATCTTCCTCTTTATCAGCGACTGGAGTATCTCCTTCTCGCTTGAGTTGAGCACAGAATTCACCTTCGATGCGGTCCTGTCGTTGTACCTCATGGTGTCAAGCTTCTTGAGCACAGCAAGCTCAGCCTGGTTCACCGATTGCGGGCCCCTGCTGAACTGCGCCTTGAACGCCAACCCGGCCTTTCCGGCCGCCTGGCCCTGTGCCTGCCCTTCCTGCCCGGCAAGAAGCCTAACTATGTCCTTCTTTTTCGCGAGTATGTAGGTGTTGTTCACGTATTCGAAGAAATCAAGGTCGTCACCTTCCTTGATGCCTAGCGCGCTCACCACATCGTTCGGTATAGCCAAAATCAGCTTGTTGTTTGATTTGTAGACCTTTGCCATCCCACCACCATAATAAATAATAAGCAATCCGACTATATTATTTAGGGATAGAAAGCTTAAAAGCCTAACTTAAACATAACATATGGGTGATTAAATGGCAACGCTTGACGTTAAACAGGTATCAACATCGGAATCCCCACGGATGGTGGGCAGATTCGACATAGCGCGCGGCTCTGCGAGAGTCGGGGACATTGTTGCAATTCCCGATAAAGACGATATCGCCTACGATTTAGCAAGAATAAGCGAACGCCATTTCTCCGAGAAGGATAAGTCTATGCCGCTGCATTACAGTATAACTATGCTCACCGGCGACGAGAAGGGAAGAGTGCGTTCCCTTACCGGCAATGTGCTGGCTTCAGTTTCCCGCAACCCAAGAAAGGCGCTAGACGGGGACGGAGCGGCAGGGACGATACTGACCAGCAAGACCGATCTGGAATTTGAGGTCAGAGACGGGCATCTCGGGATGCATAACGGGCGGTTGGCGATAATACGCCTGAAAGAGGAGGGTGAAAACGCATACGCGCTTGTCGAGATATTGAGCGTTAAGGCCGAATCCAGCGAGGGCAAATTTACGGGCGCCGAATTCAGGGTAAACCTGCTTGCTGCGACGCCGACAGAAAAGCCCCTTCTGCACTTTCCTTCCGTGAACATAGATGACTTTGTCGACAACGCCAAATACGGCATGCTGGGCGGTACCGACTAATCTTAAAGGTCAGAGAATGCCTCAAAGTGCGCCTGTTTTTGAACTTAAATCAGGAATATCCGATTCGATAACCGCTGCGCTTCATGCTCTTGGGTACGGCGCGAAAGAGCTTTCCGGCACAATAGACTTCTCAAAGGAGTTCGGAGACATCTCATGCTCGGTCTCATTCTCGCTTGCAAGGGAGCTGAAGAAAAGCCCCAACGCGATTGCGAACGAGATAAAGGCAAGGATAAAGATGCCGCGCCATGTCGAAAGCATAACAGTCGAGAACGGATTCATAAACTTCCACCTCTCCAGGAAGGAGTTCAGCCAGAGCGTCATAGTGCATGCATCAAATCCTGACAGCCTGAAGGTGTTGTCGGATTCGGGCAAGGGCGTGAACGTGATAATCGAGTACCCGAGCGCCAATCCGATACATCCGCTCCACGTCGGCCATCTTAGGAATGCGCTTCTTGGCGATTCCCTCTCAAGGACCTACAGGGCATGCGGCTACAAGGTGGAGCGCGAAGACTACATAGATGATTTCGGCCTGCAGATGGTCCAGGCGATGTGGGGGCACCTGCACCTCGAGGCCCCAAGCGACAAGAAGTTCGACCACAGGATAGGGAAGCTTTACGTTGAGACTAACAAGCGCATGGAAAACGCCGACATGAAAAAGGAGCTCTCTGACCTTACGCAGCTCATAGAGCAGGACGGCACCTATGAGTCTACGCTCACAAGGGAGGTTTCCGAGGCATGCGTGCGTGCGCAGTACGAGACTCTTTTCAATTACGGGATATACCACGACGTGCTTGTCTGGGAGAGCGACATAGTCAAGGACAGGCTGCTGGAGAAGGCGATGCACATCCTGTCCAACACGGGGCTTATCGAGAAGGTAGCAGATGGCGAATACAAGGGCTGCGTAGTGATGGACCTTGAGAAGATAAAGGATCTTCCAAAGGAGTTCCGGGGGCTCAAGGAGAACATAAAGGTGCTCGTGAGGAGCGACGGCACGCCCACCTACGTGGCGAAGGACATAGCCTTCCACATGTGGAAGTTCGGCATGCTCGAGAACGATTTCAAGTACACGAAGTTCATGGACCGCCAGAGGGACGGCACGCCGCTTTACAGCACCGCCCAGACCGGCGAGAGGGTGGAGTTCGGCAACATGAAGCGCGCAATCAACATAATAGATGTCAGGCAGAGCCATCCGCAGGAGCTGCTCAAGATCGCCTTCAGGGGCATGGGCAAGAAAGAGATAGCGGACAACATAATACATTTTGCCTACGGCAAGGTAGACCTCGAGGAGGGGGCGCTCGCCGGAAGGAAGGGCACATGGATAGGCAACACTGCGGACGAACTTCTCGAGGAGGCCATCACAAAGGCAAGTACGCTCATAGGATCAAAGCTGGAGCACAGCAAGGAGGACGAGGAGAGGATAGCAAGGAATGTGGCGCTCGCAGCCATAAAGTTCGAGTTCCTCAAGTACGCACCTGAGAAATCAATGACCTTCTCATGGAAAGTTGCGCTCAGCTTCGATGGCAATTCCGGGGCGTATGCGCAGTACATGCACGCAAGGGCCTCGCGCATACTTGACGACGCGCCAACAGAGCTTCTTTCACGGAGCCCCAAGGAGACCCCGGAGATATCCGACAGCGAATTCGGGCTTGTAAAGACCATCTCCAGGGCGAACGAGGTAGCCGAGAAGGCTGCGCAGGAACTGAGGCCAAACGTGATCACTGAATACATAAACGATCTTTCGTATGCGTTCTCAAGATTCTACGACCAGTGCTCGATACTCAAGGCGGATTCCGAAGAGGAAAAGGCGTTCAGGCTTGCGCTTACGCTCTCCTTCAGGAATACAATTAAAACGATGCTCATGCTTATAGGTATAGATGCACTCGAGAGGATGTGAATGGCAATAAAAATATCATGGGCTGATGTTAGGGACGCGAAGGAATTGGCAACGCTTGACAAAGCCGCACACGAGGAAGACAGGTTCTGGAAGGTGCAGTCAAAGTCAAAATTCGAGGACCTAATCAGGAAATCGAAGTTCCTGACGCTGGTAGCAAGGAAGGACGGCGATGCAATAGCCTACCTGCAGTCCGACACAAGGAACACCAGGACCCACCTCTGGGTCGAGAACGTATTCGTGCGCGAGGAGTTCAGGAGGCAGAGGATAGCGAAGTCGCTCATGGAGAAGTTCATAGGCCATTGGCGCGGGAAGGTGGACTACATAGTGCTGCTCACCCCTGACGAGAAAATAGACATATTCAAAAGGCTGGGCTTCGAGAAGAAGATGAGCTACATGGTGCACAGGCACAGCAAGAGGCAAAGATAAAAGCTATTAATACTTAGCGAGGCTAATATCCTAGGATATTTAGGGGCCCGTAGCTCAGCTTGGATAGAGCGGCATCCTCCTAAGGTGAAGGTCGCGGGTTCAAAATAACCTTTTGGAACGCTTGACAAAAAGTTATGAAAATCCCGCCGGGCCCGTAAAGGTGTATCGATGGCTGACAACAAGAGAGGAAAGTCAAAAATGGGGAAGGAGCCTGTCTTCATAGTCAGGCCAGTGCACAGGAACTTCGGCCTGGACTACCTGCACATAACGCTTCTGGTGCTGGTAGTCATACTGGTGGCTCTTGCATTCGCGCTGAGCACATTCAAGTCTGCAAGGGTGGTCACATCCTGCGGCAGCGGGAACAGCTCCATATGCAACGCAACGAACGCCACCCATACGAGCGCCCAGGCGCTTGCTGCAGCCGAGACTGCCCTTACATCGTTTTCGAACATAAACACCTCGCTCTCGCTACTGCCATACTATTCGCTTGTCAACCAGTCGAAGGTAAGCTATCTTTCAAACCAGAAGGAATGGCTTGTGACCATACCATACATGAACCCGCTCGCAAACGACGTAGTGTCTAACCTGTCGCTTGTATTGTACGATTCAAACCTTAGCCCTGCCGCATCCTACCTGCAGAGCATAACCCCCACGACCGCCACGAACAACAGCGTAGTGGGCCTTGGCACCGTGAAGCTGGCCGGAGAGGCATCATGCAAGACATCATCCAATAAAATACCTATATACATAGTCACCGACCCATACGCGCCTGGAATGCTGTACACCCTGCATGCCGCGGTCAGCACGAACAGGAAGTACAGCGGAAGTGTAAACACAAGCTACTACCTCATATTCAGCGGCTACTCGCAGAATTTCTACAACGGCTACGGGGTGGCAGACACCCAGCAGATGGGAAGGTACATCTCCTGCGCCTCGCACCAGAAAAACTTCCCCCAATTCGTGTCCAACCTCAGCATAGCCTATACAGGCGCGCCGCTCTCGAACCTCACCCTTTACCAGGTGTCGCTCGGCTCCAGCCTCAACATCACCCAGCTCAACGTGTGCATGCAGAATGTAACAACGAGCCTGAACTACCAGAGCGAGTTCGCCAATCTCTACCATGTAGTCTCAACGCCGGAGATAATAGTGAACTGCAAGTACACCACTCTGCCGCAGACACTCAACTACGCGATAAACTATTCGCTAGCGCATCCAAATAGCTGATTGGTTAAGCGAGGCAATGGAAAACAGGAAGGCAAACAGGAGATGACTCTACCGGGTGCCCTTTTCTGCGGCAATCCCGGATTCTATCTCTCTCAAGGTTGAATCTAGATCTTTCCTCAATGGCGAGAACTCCGCCCTGCATTTCCTTCCTGCCTTTGTGTTTTCAGGAGGGCATCTTTCCATCCCATTCTCTATCAGCTTTTTCGCATCGGAGACCTCTATCTGTGCATCTGAGTACTCCCTGTTTGCTGCCATAATCTGCGCACTTCTTATGCATCCTGATGCGCCGCCCCTCATAAGGTCGATCGCATCCCCATGGCTCTCATACAGGATTTCCGCCTGGCGCTCAACTGGCGAGAGCTTCTGGAGCCTATAGAAACCGACCCCAACAGGGCCGACCAGAAATGCAGCTCCTAATGTTGCCACCAATAAACGTTCCTTTGCCCTTTCTCTCATAATATCACAGATCTATTGTGAATTTCATAATATATAAGTATTTCTACGGCATGACTCCTCGTAGGCCGCGATTAGGCGCAACGGTCGTGGAGATAAATATTTAAACCTAGTCTTAGTATAGTTCTAGTTCTGGTGCGCATACGACTACACGCCAACCTACGTGATCCTATTGGAGAGAACCAAAGCGGCAAGACCTAGAATAAGGAGCAAGGGGTTAGCTCTCGAGATAAGGTGCAAGGCAAACATACTGCCGTTAAAGGCGGCGCTATACGCGATCGCGCATGCGAGGCAGAAGGCATGCAAGCCGCGGAATTCGAATTCAACGCTCTACATACCGAGGCTGACCTCCCAGATGAGGGAGCTCGCGGCCTCGATAGACGCATTCAATGCGCACGCAAGGCAGCCCATGCGGCTGGCCCAATCGGAGCCGCAGGTCGACCCTGACGATCCCGACATGCACTCTGCGGGAATCGAGTCATCCATGAGGACTTACGTGGACTTCTTCTACACGATAAACAAGGCGGAGAGGAAGAGCTACATGGAATCCTTCGGCAGTGCGAAAGGCGCGAGGATAAGCGCCGACAGGAACCTGCTGCTTATACCCGCGCTGATGGCAGAGCTGGGCCAGCCGAAGGAGGAGGTCTCAAGGGGCCTTTTCTACCACCTCTACAGGATGCCGTTCAAGGTGCTGTACGATTCTAGCAAATCCGCGCTCCATGTGGGCAATCTCCTAAACAACATGGCGATAAGGAGCGTAGAGTACGACACCATAGACAACTTCTCGAAGTCGATGTCAAGGCTGGAGGCGAGGATAAAGACGATAGAGAAGGGGAACGTGAAGCCGCAGGAAGATGAAAGAATCAAGGCGGATTTCATAGAGAGGGCTATAAGCTTCTCGAAGGTCACAGACATAAACGTGATAGACGTAATGACGCAGAGGGTGGGGACGGAGAGCGCCATCCAGGCAAGGATGCAAAGGATGATAAGGAGGGCAACATACTAATTATTTATATCCGCGCCCAAGAATATAATAGAATGCTCCTATCGTCTAGTCCGGTCAAGGACACGGCCCTCTCAAGGCCGAGGCTCGGGTTCAAATCCCGATGGGAGCACGTTTGTAGAAAGAGCAGCAGGAGAATTTATATATTATAAAACAAACAGATAATATCATGGCGAAATACGATGTCAGGGATCTCGAAAAACGCTACAACGCTATTCTGAAAAGGCTCTCAAAGGAGGGCAAAACCCCGGACATGGAAAGGCAGAGGAAAGAGCTGCTGAAATATACCAGCAAGTACGGCATCAAGGGGCTTACCAACAATGAGCTGAAGAGCGTAAGCATGATAATTCTGGACATTCAGAATATGGCCAAGGCGCAGGAGAAGAAAAAGGGCAAAAGGTTAAGAGTCCTCTCCGCGGCAACCGCGACAGTCGAGATAACGCACGAGAGCGAGAGAACGGCACCCAAGCCCACCCTTCTGGAACGCGCAAGGGAGCGCGTAGGCTATGAAGGCGGATCTTCTGTCTACGGAAAGGAGAAAAAATATGCCAAGATAAGTAAGATATCAGATCTCACAATAAATCTGGCTCCCACATCAAAACGCATCTTCACCGAGATGGATGTAGAGTTGACTGGCAGTAAAAGAATATCAGGGGTCGAGATGTCGAACGGCAAGGTCAAGATAGAGGAGGGCATGATGTATGTGCGGATAACCGACTCTACTGGAGAGATAAAGGTGGCGCTGGACCCAAAAAGCATAATATACACAAAGGATGGCAAAACCGTCGAGGGCATGACTGTTGACGAGTTTGTAAACAGCATAAAGAAGAATGCGGCGGAGATCACCACGGTCAAGGGCACGCTCAAGGAGGACCCAGTCTGGGGCTTCACAGCAGTGCCTTACCTCAAGGCTGACCAGGCGCGTCTATACCTCCAGGCAGTCAACTGATCGGCTATTACCGGAATCATTCGTGGTGCGGGCTACTGTTTTATATATTGGCGTGAAAATTCCTATATGGCAATCTTTAAAAGAGAGTATTTTGTTGCCAGAGAATGGGTTCTGCAGCCTACGCAGTCCGAAAAGGACTGGTTCGAACTGGATAGTGCCACATTTTTAAGCAGGGAGCGTATCGGAAACGCATTGCCGGAAATCTGCGACATATACACCTTTTGCGATGATGGCACCATAAAGTATAACCTGGTCACAAAGGTGGGCTTTTGCGGAATCGGTGTGCTTTTCCTTGACAAGTCTGAATGGGATGAGAAAGACGGCATTCTTACTCTGAAATTGAGGGGCGGAAGGAGTGGCATATCCGAGTTTGAATATGTCTCAACATACGGCATAGAGGAGTTGACCAAGGAAAGGCTGTCGATCAAGAGACTGAAAAAATTAAAGGAGTCGGTCAAAAGATTCGGTTAACTGTTCGGCTAGAATCCCCATACTCAAAGGCAAAGGAGGGCCTGCCTCCTGACTTATCCATCATATCCTGAGGGTCAGTATCTCATCCCTGTTTGCGTAGCTATGTATTTTTGCCCCGCCTTTCCTTAGCAGCCTTGAACAGCCAGCCTGCATCTTAACCGCTTTCGGCTTTACATACCTATTGACGCCCTTCCTACCCAAGCTGAACAGAACCGCCGTAGCTGCAGCGGCTATTGGCACGGCAATGAACTCTGGAGCATGTATCCTGTCTCCTGCGTGCCTCAGCATCCAGGAAACGCTTGATGTGGCCATGTGCACCCCTGTGTCGCTCAGGCTAATTGATTCGGTTGCGTGCTTCTGGGTTCCCATTCATATCACCATACATTACGGATTCTGATCATTCGTCTTACACTCTACTCATATCGTCGGTCGTCTCTGCCCAAATGAAATGGCAAAAAAATTTTGGGCGGAATGGCTTTAACTGCTAAGCCTTTTAAACTTATCACTACTTTTAGGATTAGCGGAACTTACAAAATATGCAGCGATCACTGCACTGTTCCTATCCCTGCGAACTCCCTTCCGCTGTATATCAGGAACCTGCCAAGCTCTTCAGTCTTGCTGTGGCTCTCGAAGGGCAGCTTTTTCTCCAGCTTCAGCTCAGCCTCGACAGCGCCAAGCGGCCTCAGCCTCCCCTTCTCCGTGGCCTTGCCTGTTATCGTGTCCACGTATTTCAGAACCTTCAGCGAGTTGCAGTTGATCTCAACGTTGTTGAACTTTATCTTTATGCTTTTCATCCTGGGGTGCGTAACGAATATGAGCGCCCTTATCGTGTCCCTGGGCTTCGGTGGATTAGCCTTGTCGGCAAGAACAGATCCCCTTA
>DUIS01000071.1:9237-11631 GCA_013330215.1 Microcaldota archaeon
TACAGATCCCCTTACCTCTGAATTGAAGCTGTCGTTCAGCTTGAATGCGACGCTGGCGCCTGTCTTTGCGACCTTTGTCCTTGTGCCTTTCACCACTATCTCGCTAACCTTGCTCGAGAATCCCGAAGGCCATACGCCTACGCTGTCCCCAACGTGCATTGTCCCGCTGACCACCTTTCCCCCGATCATCTTTCTCTCGCCGTCAAGGAATCCCTGCAGAAGCACCCTCAGTTCCTTGCCCTTCTCTGCATCCTCGCTCTTCGCGTTGATGTATAGCAGCTCTATGAGCGTCTTGCCGCGGTACCAGGGCATCTTGCTGCTCCTTGTTATCAGGTTGTCCTTCATGTATGCGGATATCGGCACGAAGTATATGTCGTTCCTCGAGAAGCCTATCTGCTCTATGAACTTTGCCATCTCCCTCTTTATCGCATCGAACTTCTGCTCCTTGTAGCCGATCAGGTCCATCTTGTTGACGGCGACTACCAGCTTCTTTATCCCGAGCATCTTGGCTATGAATAGGTGCCTCTTTGTCTGGTCGCGTATCCCTTCGTCGGACTTTGCGGATATTATCAGTACAGCTATGTCGGCCTGCGATGCGCCGCTCATCATGTTCTTTATGAGCTCCTCATGGCCGGGAACGTCTATGAACTCGAACGCGATTCCCTTGTGTGGTATCTTCTCCGTCCTTGTCGTATCTATCGTAAGGCCGCCCTCCCTCTCCTCATGGAAGCTGTCCAGTATGAAGCCAGGCTCGAAGCGCTTCGCAAGCGTCTTGCTTGTCCTCTGCGCCTCCTTCAGCTTCGCAGGGTTCACCCTGTCCGTGAGTATGAGCATGTTCCCTATGAGTGTTGACTTCCCGTGGTCCTTGTGTCCGAGCAGCGTTATCCTCTTTACTATCATACAATCACTAATTATTAATTCTTGAAGCTATACCCTTTTTGAGGTGATAACTCATAATTTTCTTTATAATCCTCCTTCTATTATCCAACTCAACCTTACTTACCGGTCTGCGATTATTACTCTTAATTGAGTCATGGAATCTTATAGCCAACGCGGCTTCACTACCTTTTAGTCTAAAGTACGGTAAAAGTTGTTCTAAGAATTTTTTTGCCGAATGTGAAGAAACAATCCATCTAAAACATTCGCGATTTTTATAAATAAAACCATAATCAAAATTTATCTTTAGATACTCTAACGCTTTTAGTTCCGTACTAGAAATTGTTACTGTGGGTGTTGTATTATGTAGGATACCTATATAACCATCCCCATCTAGCAGACCTGCAGTATAAGGGAGTAAATAATTACTGTAATCAACAGCGTCTATATACCTATTTTTGTGCAATCTTGTCATCTCCTGCTTTATTAAGTCTCTACCTCTAATCTCCGAATCTGCTAAAAATTTGCCTGCAGTTCTGTATAAGGAATTTTGAAACTTTATAGCTAATTCCGCTTCTCCTTTTTTAATTACTAAAAACGGCGAAATTTTCTCTAGAAAGCATGCCGCTTGTCTTGTACCCAATCTCCATTCGAATGTATCTGGTCCTCCTATCCCGGAAGCTCTGCCTAGCTTAACCATACTACCAAAATTCAGAAAACTTTTTTTAATGGTTATTAGACTCTTTTTATCCGAATTTGATAAACTTACTCTTAATTGGTGCCTTTTTTGTGTTTTTGTATTAAAACTTGCGATAGTAATACTGCCTTCAGCATCAAAGAATCCAGCCACATAAGCTAAATTTACTTTTTCAGGGTTAATACACACCACCTTACATATATCCCAAAGCCCTTAATTTTTGCATTACATACTCGCGTTCCTTGTCCTGCGACCTTCCGGAACGCTCGTCAGTCTCCGTGCCCTCGAGCTCCTTTATTATCTCTGGTATGTTCTTTGCATTCGACTTGAGCGGGACGGTGCAGTGCGTGCAGCCAAGGCTCCTATACCTGTAGCCGTTTCGCGAATAGTACAGCGGCACTACCGGTATGTGCTCCTTCTGCACATAGCTCCATATGTCAACCTCGTTCCAGTCAAGCATAGGGTGTATGCGTATGTGGCCCTTCTCGTCCAGCTTCGATGAGTAGTCGTCCCAGAGCTCGGCAGGCTGGTTCTTGTAGTTCCACTTGAAGTTCTTGTTCCTTGGCGAGAAGTACCTCTCCTTTGCCCTTATCCAGTGCTCGTCACGCCTTATCGCCATCATAAGCGCGTCGAACCCGTACTCCTTCATCACCTCCTTGAGCGCTATCGTCTTCGTCTCGCCGCAGCAGGCAAGCCCCCAGCTCACATGCTTTATCTTCGTGTGCCCCACAATGAGGTCGAGGTTCCACTTGTCTGTCAGCTCCTTCCTGAACTTGTAGGTCTCGGGGAAGTCGATCCCATTGTCTATGTGTATTACAGGG
>DUIS01000042.1:0-414 GCA_013330215.1 Microcaldota archaeon
AAGGCGCTGCTCGGGAAGATGGTGATAAAGGCGGTCAAGCAGGTAATGGAGAAGGACGCGAACGGCAAGACAATAGTAGACCACGACTTCATAAAGGTAGAAAAGAAGGCTGGGGGCAACGTTGGGGACACGCAGTACATAAACGGCGTACTCATAGACAAGGAGATAGCCCATCCCGGGATGCCGAAGTCGCAGACAAATGCGAAGATAGCGCTTCTTGATGTTGCACTTGAGATAGAGAAGCCAGAAGTCGATGCTCGAATCCAGATAACATCACCGGAACAGATGCAGACCTTCATGCAGCAGGAAGAGCTGATGCTCAGGGAGATGGTAGACAAGATAAAGAAGAGCGGCGCGAATGTGCTGTTCACGCAGAAGGGCATTGACGATGTCGCACAGCACTTCCTTGCAAAG
>DUIS01000042.1:470-4279 GCA_013330215.1 Microcaldota archaeon
GCACAGCACTTCCTTGCAAAGGCTGGCATAATAGCGGTAAGGAGGGTGAAGAAGAGCGACATAGAGAAGCTCGGCAGGGCCACAAGGGCTAAGATAATAACAAGCCTTGACGACCTTGATTCCAAGGACCTCGGATTCGCAGGTCTTGTGGAGGAGAGGAAGATAAGCGGAGAGCAGATGATCTTCGTTGAGAAGTGCAAGGACCCGAAGAGCGTGACGATATTCGTAAGGGGAGGCACAGAGCACGTGGTCGACGAGGCAGAGCGCTCGATAACCGATGTGATAGGCGCAATATCCAGCGTTGTGGTTGACGGCAAATATGTCATAGGAGGAGGCAGCATAGAGATAGACGTTGCCAACGGCCTCAGGGCGTACTCAAGCAACGTGGGCGGACGCGAGCAGCTCGCGATAGAGAAGTTCGCGCAGGCGCTTGAGGTAATACCGGTAACGCTTGCAGGCAGTGCGGGCATGGATGCGATAGACACCCTTGTGCAGCTCAGGAGCAAGCACAAGACAAAGGAGGGCTCGACCTACGGAGTCAACATATTCACAAACAGCGTTGGCGACATGAGCAAGCTTGGCGTCTTTGAGCCGCTGAAGATAAAGAGGCAGGCGATAGACAGTGCAAGCGAGGCTGCCGAGATAATACTGCGTATAGACGACATGATAAGCTCCAGGGGCAAGTCGAGAGGCGGCCCGGGAGGCCCTCCAGGGATGGGGGACATGGGTGGAGACTAGAATAGTTGATAGAGTATGGCGACAACTCTAATGTACGGGATTGTTGAGGTGTATGCTTACGCGCAGCGATGCCCGTAATCTGAATAGGTGTCATCATGTCGAAAAAAATAGTGTTTGTGTGCGGATCTCCCGGCGCGGGCAAGAGCAGCGTAATAGGGGGGATCTCTTCCAATGGCTACAAGATAGTGAACGTGGGCAACCTAATGGAAGAGGTTGCGCAGAAGAACGGTTACGCAAAAGATAGGGACGAGATCCGCTTCGTGTCCAAGGAGCACTACGACGAGCTCCAGGTGATCGCATTCAAGATGATTTCAGAGATGGAGGGCAACATAGTGCTTGACACGCATGCGACGGTTGAGCAGAACGGCAGGTACATGCCTGGTATAACATTCGGGAAGGCCGCGCACCTCAAAGGGCTCGCGGCATTCATATACATAGACGCGCTAACGCAGGACATAGAGAGCAGGAGGAAGGACGACAGGACAAGGAGGAGGGAGAACGAGAGGCCGGAACTTGTCGATGTACAAAGAGAGATAAACATGTCCATACTCTCTGCCTGCTCGACATACCTTGACCTGCCGTTTTACGTGATATTCAACGAGAGGGGCAAGCTCGAGAGCAGCGTGAACGAGCTGAAGGTGCATCTGAAGGAGATATTTGGTGTTTGATATGGGTATAATTCCTGTGCTTCCGGTCAATGTGGAGATGATGGTGATTGTGATTGCCGTGGTCTATACCGCGGTATCGATACTTGCGCAGAGGAAGCTCTCAAACCCCAAAAGGATGCGCGAGATACAGTACAAGGCAAAGATGATGCAGAAGGAGATGAACGAGATGCTCAAGAACAAGGCCCCGCAGGAGCAGCTCATGGCAAAGCAGAAGGAGTTCATGCCGCTCATGGGCGAGCAGCTGAAGAGCAGCATGAAGCCGATGATGGTGATACTGCCGCTGCTTCTCGTAGTCTACTACGTGCTGATGCCTGTGCTGCCGCTCGGAGCAGGCAACCTTAACAGCTCCAAGGAGCTTTTCTTCATAGTGGTATTCGCACTCGGAATCGTGAGCGCCATAGTCATAATGGTTTATGACAGGGCGAAGACAAAGAAGGAGATTGCTGCGCAGAAAGCTGCGGAGCAGGCTACGCAGTAGACAGATTTTGTGATTTAAATGGATAAAATGTTGCCGATGTACGAAGGCAAGGTGCCCTATGTTGTAACCGGGCGCTCTAGAACCGGATACACTTACAAGCTTGACGCTTTGGTTGCGGGGCTGGAGGGCCTCAGGATGTTCTCCGCAAAAGAGGACATGGCAGGCTCCGGGATCAGGAATTTCTCTGGTGCCACGCTTGCTGAGGCCCATAACAAAGCCGCAATGGCTGCTTTCGGCACGTGCAACAACATGGAGGTTGCCCAAAAGAGGAATGAGAGGACGCGGGCCCTTTTCAAGGCTACCGACCGCTTTTGCAAGGCCGATAGGAAAAATTACGACGAGGTAAGAAGCAGGATGGTTGATCTGCTAACTGATTCAGAAACGCCCGCTACCCAAATAATACGGGGCCAGGCAATGACCGATTTTCTGCTACTGGCAAGGACAATGTTTTTGGACGATGGCGAAGTGCCGGATAAAGAGGGTTTGAGGCTTCTGGAAAGGCGGGTAGTGGCATTATGGGGAGGATATGGCGCTGTTGGTGAGGATGCGAACGGCGACCTCTGTGTATTTTACGCTAAGAGGCATGTGCAGGCTCGAGCAGAGGCTCACGCGAGGCACCATTCAGTGAGAGCCGAGAGGCACGGTAAGGTAGGATTAAGGCCATAGTTAATTAATTATTTGATGATATATTAAGGTGTAAATATGCCAAAACCAATGCACAGGTCAAAGAGCTTCAAGAGAAGTGACAAGATAACGTTAAAGGGAAGGCACGTGGTGCACTTCAGGCGCGCGAAGAACTCCTTCCCGCACTGCGCGGTATGCAGGGCAGAACTGAACGGGATAAAGATAAACGTGAAGGGAGGGCGCTCAAGGCGCACCAACAGCAGGCTTTTCGGTGGCGTGCTCTGCGCGAACTGCACGGCAGACGTAATAAAGCTCGGAAGCAGGGTAGAGCAGGGCGAGATGAAGCTTGATGACATAGGGATAAAGCAGCGCACCTATGTACTGCAGCTTGTCGCGCACTGACCGCATAACGCTTGTCCGGCACAGGCGCTTCGTCATTTGCAATCGGTGATTCAACGTCAAACCTCATAATAACCATATCAGGACTAACAGGAACTGGAAAGTCCACGCTTGGCGACAGCATTGCGGAGAGGCTGAAGATAAAGCACATAACGCGCTCACATAAGGCGGTTTCAGGCGCAAAGGAAGTAGTCGAATTCGCAAAAAACGCGTCAGTAAGCTACGAGAAGGAGTTTGACAAGGAGACCGTCCTGGCGGCGAAGGGGCAGGATTGCGTGGTAACAGCCTGGCTTGCACCGTGGCTGATAGAGGACGCAACGGTGAGGGTCTGGCTTTATGCAGACCTCGCCGCGCGCATAAAACGCAAGGGAGAGGAGATGAAGATTTCCGCGGCTGAAGCGGAAAAGTACATAAACGAGAAGGACAACTTCAATCTAATCCGCTTTAAGGAAATCTACAGCATAGACCTTGAGGACAGGCATAATTTCGACATGCTCATAAACACAAGCAGGCTCACGGTAGAGCAGTGCACTGAGCTGATAATATTTCTCTCTTTGGAGAAGGACAAGAAAAGATTTAGGTGAAAAAATGTTAGAACCAGGAAGAGTTTGTATAAAAAGATATGGAAGGGACGCGGGCAGCAGGGCCGTAGTCGTGAGGGTCTTGGACAGCGGTTTCGTAAGCATAATCACCTCTGTTAGGCAGAAGGAAAGGAAATGCAATCCGAAGCACCTAGAATTCCTAAGCGAAAGGATAGACGTGAACGACAAGGCGCTTGTCAACAAGACACTTGGCGTAAAGCCGAGGGAGGAGCACCACTCTAAAAGTGAAAAACCGGAACGGAAAAGCAGATGAAATGCTTAACAGTGTTTCAACTCTGCACATACTAGTGGTTTCATAGG
>DUIS01000042.1:4340-12825 GCA_013330215.1 Microcaldota archaeon
ACATACTAGTGGTTTCATAGGGGATTTCGGAATCTCTGTAAAGGCCTTTATCATAAAGGAGGGCAAGCTGCTCATACTAAAAAGGGTAAAAGGTGAAGTCCACTACGCAAACAAGTGGGACATCCCCGGTGGACGCCTCTTGGTTGGAGAGGATCCGTTTGATGGGCTTAAACGGGAGACAAAGGAGGAAACGGGCTTGGATGTGGAGATTTTGCTGCCTTTTGCGGTAAATCATTTTGTTAGAGACGACGGACAGAAGATAACAATGATAATATTTCTTTGCAGGGCTTTGGCTGATGGGATTGTGCTTTCAAAAGCGCACACAGAATACAGGTGGTTTGACCTAAAATCCTTGAATGAACTCCAGGACTGGCTTGTACCTATAGCCAGGGACTTCCACAAGTACAAACTTGGGGAATTTGTTTCATGAACCTTGCTCGTTTAGGAAGCGCATTGCCTCGATGAGGACCTTTTCCTTCTTTGACATGTCGCTGAGTATGCCGAAGAGCTCCGTGTATTTTATCTTGTCGTCGAATTTGAGTTCCCTCAGGCGTTCGCCAAATATGTTCATTCCGAGCTCAGCTATCGGCATGTCGCCTATCTTGTTTTCCCTTATTGCTTCTATGTCTGATTGAAGCTCCGGGTCCAGGAGCTTGGAATTGTCGAAGTCTAGCGTTGCCTTCTGGCTGTATTTGCCGATTATGGAATTTACAGGAACGTTGGTGCTGTTGAAGCCCTTTGCCATTGTGCCCTCAAGTTTCATACGGATTATCGGCTTTTCCCTTGAGCTCTTCAATATCTTATCTATTTCCCGCTCGCAGCTTTCCCTTATTTCCTTCGGCTCCGCACTATCGAACTGAAGGGTCTTGAATACTAGCTGCCTGCACTTTATCTTTACGAATTCGTAGGTGTATTTGACAGTGTCGAAAAGTATGAAGCCCTTGTCCTCCTGCTCGCCCTCCTTGAGTTGCGTAAGGACAGTGCTTCCGGGTATCAGGAACTTCTTGCCGTGGACTGTCGCCTCAACCCTGCTGTGTATGTGGCCATCCACATACAGGTCGAATCCCTTCGGGAGATCATCGTAGTGAATGAAATCGGAACTGAACGGGAGCAGCTCGTATGTTGACTGATGAAACATGAAGATGTTGAATGCTCCGCTTGTCGGTTTTGGGTCCAGTTCCTTGAGCTTTGGCTTTACCATCTCTTCGGATAGGCCGCCCAGCCCGAAGATTGCCACCCTCTCGCCGTCCTTTTCAACGATTACCGTTGATTCGTCAGCATCCACAAGGAGCCCGGCAAGACCCAGAAGGCTGAGAGGGTTCTCCTTCCCGAAGGCTGTCCTCTCGTGCGTGCCGGATATCGCTACCACTGGCACCCTCGTGTGCAATTTTATCTCTCCGCCGCTGGAACTTACCACCCTTGCCTTCCAGTTCTTTTTTGAGATCTCCCTGAATATGTTTATCGCCTGGGCTATTACCTCTGGTTTTGGCGCCCGTTTGTCGAATACGTCACCTGGTATTATTATAGCGTCGGCAATCTCGCTTGCCCTTTCGAGCGCCTCCTTTGCCTGGTTGTAGGCGTCTTCGGAGAAGCGCTCGTAGCCTATGTGCATGTCAGAGACAATAGCAATCTTCAAGTTACCACGCAAACATTAATATTTGGTATTGCGAGCTTATAAAGCTTAAACAGACGCTGATTTTAGAGCCTTAAGAGCCTTATTTGCAGCTCTTCCCAGTCTCTTACGGTTGTCAGGTTCTTGTGCCTCCCGACGTTCCTTGAATAGATGTTAAGGCAGAATGAGAGTTTGCCGGCTTCGGCAACTTTTAGGGCAACGGCTGGGTTGTCGTCAACATATGCACGCATGTCGGAATTGCTGACGATGGCCTTTATCTTCTCTTCTTCTGTTTCGAAAAATTTAATGCGGTCCACTGTTATTCTGTTCATTTCGAAAAATTTAGATACGTTATCGGGATTTCCTGCGGTTGTGGTGGCAATTAAAATTTTCCAGGAATCCAGACCGTCGAGTATAGTTGGTATGTTGTCATCCACCATCATTATTCTGCGTGGATTTTTCCATGCTTCGGCGAAGAGCCCTAGCAGTTGCTCTCTCGATATATGCTCGCCATTCGTATATCTTAGGAATTGCGTCATGTCATAGTTCCTGAGCATCCCGTTGTGGGCGGGCATCGCCCCGTCGCTTGCATTGAATAGCTGGATGACCCTCTCTTGGCTCTTTGCGACTACGCCTTCAAGGTCCAAGGCTATTGTCCTTGGTGATTTGTACATGTCAACACTGCTTTTATCTACTTGGGAATTCTAGCCTTAGTAATTCAAGTGGGCTTGAAACCCTTTGGACCTCTTTTTCGCCTCTAAACTCGTTATTCCAGTCAAGCAGAACTGCATGGGTTATGCCCGCTTGCCTTGCTCCGGACACATCATTTATGATGTTGTTCCCGACCATAAGCATCCTCCGCGTTTCCAGGTTGGGCACAACGGCAGACAGCTCCCTTGTGACACCGTTAAAGAAGCGTGGGTCTGGCTTCTCAAAACCCAGTTTCTCCGAAGTGAATACCATGTCAACCAACTCCCTTAATTTAAAATAGGAAATAAATCTTGGAAGGCTGCCTTTCTGGTGGTTTGACGCTACGGCTATCAATGTTCTGCCGTGTGCAATCTCGAGGAATTGCCTCATGTCCTTATGCACTTCGAACCAGCTCGGGCTTCTTAGGTAGTCATGGTGCATCTGCCTTCCGATTTCCTCTGCTGAGCCGTTAATCTTCCCCTTGGCGAACTCCAGTATAACGCCTGCGTTGATTCTGGCCCATACTTCTGCAACCTCGACCTTGTGCCCCTTCCGTCTTTCTGTCTCGGCCAAAGATTCGAAGTGTGTCCTTTCTCTAGTAAATGCTCTGGCCAGGCTGGCGTCGCTGGTCTCTATGTCAAGTGTTCTAAGGAACTCGTGATACATATGGTATTTTCCGCCTTTGGCTATGAATATCGTGTTCATGGCGTCCAGCATTATTACATCGAATCGCGAAAACAGCTTGGCAGAATGTGCATCTGCGCTTGCGCTAGCTCTGTTTAAATCTCTCCGAGCGTACATATTATCCATACTTGTAATTGTTCTTACATTATATAAATGTTCTATTCCTGCGGTGATAATGGAAGTTATTTATATCTTGTATGTCAAATCTGATTGTGATAAGTGTCTTGCGCTTACGGTCTTATCTGAGCCGTAACCATGTACGCTGGTGTCTTTTTGAGCAGCGGTGAAAATAGGTCGAGGATGCGCATAGTGAAGGAGGATTTCGTTAGTGGAACCGTGTGCAGCCCTGAACTAAGGCATTCGCTGCAGTCTGTGGATTTCATAATATCGTTAAAGGAGCTCAACGGTTTAAGCCACAGGACCAAAAGCAAAGTCGATATCTCTATGATAAGGACTAATGACTTCATAGACATGCTGAGGCAGGCAAGGGACCATAGAGGCGTCCTGGTTTACAAAGACGCTGAAATAGTTATAGATAGCATATGGCATAAGGAATTAAGGAACTACCAGACATATGCGTCTATCCGGAAGATAGCCAACATATACATGCTTAACGCATTCTTTTCCAGATGCGGTTTTTCGTTCTCGCTTGCGACTGCCGATGCACTGCTGGCAACATGCAAGGTGGATGGCGTGGGCTATGGGGCATTTTATGTGCCGCCGATAGTTGAATACCAGAAGAAGGAAAAGATATTGCTGCCCCTAAGAAGACTGGAAGCTAGGGCGGTAGGCGAGCCGATATTGAGATTGCCTGGATACAACGATAATGGGAATGTGCCGCTGCAGGCAATAATAGACGATTGGAAACGAATATTGGACAGCTCCCAGGAATTTGTGCGCATACTAAAAGACGGTACGCACAGGTGTGAGACCGCAACGCTGGCCGGGACGCCAATCCGTGCAATAACAATAAATTCTACAGCCTCTTTAATGCAGAGCGTGCCGGTCAGGACGGATAATCTTGTCATAACCAGCAAAAAACCAGAAGAGAGAGCAGACAGATTTCTAGGGGTGCTCAGAATCGGCGCGGACAAATGGGAAGGCTGGATCGACTTGGCCCGTGCTGCGGGAATAGACGGTTGAGTTTATACCGTATCTATTAATTTTGATGGCTGCTGTAGGCCAGTCCTAGTTCTTTAAAGGTTTTTGGTATAATATACCTATGCTGTTCAAGGCGTGTGTGAGCCGTATAAACATCTAATTTTGTAGGTGCGACCATAGCAACTTTAAAAAACCACAATAAAACAGTTATTGACTATTACGATTACACCGCACCGTTCTATGCGGCCTTTTGGCACAGGAATAATGGTAGTTTTGCGATACATTACGGTTTCTGGGAGAAAGGCACGAGGAATTTTAAAGAGGCGCTATTAAACACGAATAAATTCCTGGCGAAAAAAGCAGGGATAAAGTCCACTGATGTTGTCCTTGATGCCGGCTGCGGAATTGGCGGAAGCGCCATTTGGCTAGCCAAAGAGCTACATGCGAAGATAACCGGTATTTCCATAAATAAAAAACAGATTGCCGAGGCGAAGGAGTTGGCAGGAAAAAATGGCGTTTCCAATAGTACAAATTTCTATGTGATGGACTACCTGAGAACAACATTCGATAACAATTCTTTCGATGTGGTCTGGGCACTTGAAAGTGCTTGCCACTCTGTCAACAAAGCGGCGTTTCTAAAAGAGATGTACAGGCTACTGAAAAAGGGCGGGAGATTTATTTTGGCGGACGGTTTTCAGGGTCGGATAAAAACCGCGCAGGATGTGCAGCTTATGAGAGATTTCAATAATGGTTTTGCCACTAGTTTGATATCGGCAGAAAAATTTAAGCTGTATATGAAAGAGGCTGGTTTTAAAAAGATTGTTTCGTTGAATATGCGAAAGGAGATTACGCCCACCTCGAAGATCATGTACCATCTTGGTTTGTGGGGGTACCCGCTTGCAAGGGGGCTGGAAGGGTTCCGTCTACTTTCCCCGATAATGACCAAGAACAGTTTGGCCTGCCTTGAACAATATAAAGCATTCCGGAAGGGCTTGGTGGAGTACATTGTATTTTACGGGGAGAAATAAGGCATGAGGGGCGTTGCGCATTTTATGGCTACTGGTATAGCAAACCTATCATAAGCCATTTAAAGGTTGTCCGATAAGTACTAGCATGGACCAGCCTGATGGCAAATACTCGATAGTAGTAGAGCATCTAGTCAAGAAATTCGGCAGCTTTACCGCTGTCAATGATGTTTCCTTCAAGGTGAAGGAGGGAGAGATATTCGGGCTTCTCGGCCCCAATGGCGCGGGCAAGACAACCACAATATCGATACTTTCTACGATAGTCAACCTCACATCCGGAAAGGCATCCATATACGGGAGGGACGTGGTACACGAAAAGGATGCGGTGCGCAATCTCATAGGCATTGTCTTCCAGGACCCGAGCCTCGACGACGAACTCACAGGAAGGGAAAATCTTGACATACATGCAAGGCTCTACGGCGTCAAGGGCAAGGCGAAGCTCGAGGCGATAGACAGGGTGCTCAAGCTTGTTGAGCTTGATGACAAGGCAAACATCCAGGTAAGGGCCTATTCCGGGGGAATGAAGAGAAGGCTCGAGATCGCGAGGGGTTTCATCCATGACCCTAAGGTGCTCTTCCTCGATGAACCCACCATAGGGCTTGACCCGCAGACAAGGAGGAAGATATGGGATTACATACTGCACCTGAACGAGCGCGAGAAGGTGACCATAATACTCACAACCCATTACATGGAAGAGGCTGACGAGCTTTGCGACAGGATCGCGATAATAGACCATGGTAAGATAATAAAGGTCGACACCTCGGAGAAGCTCAAGGATTCGCTTGGAGGCGACGTGATAAAGATAGGGACGAACAAGCCAAAGGAGCTTGTCGCCCTAGTGAAAAAGAAGAAGATCGCAGTTTCGGCGATGGAGCATGATGGCACCGTAGAGATAACCGCAAAGGACGGAAGCAAGGCGCTTCCAAGGATAATAGAGTTCGCAAAGGGCGCCAAGATAGACATCGAGTATTCTACCTTGAAAAGGCCCACTCTTGAGGACGTTTTCATAAGCCTTACGGGCAAGGAGATACGCGATGAGCAGGCGAGCGGAGCAGACCAGATGAAGCAGAAGTGGAGGGCGAGAGGAAGGTAACATGGCTACTACAATTGACACTATATACACGATATGGCTCAGGGAGATCAAGAGGTTCCTGAAGTCAAAGTCGAGGATCCTGGGCACAGGCGGACAACCGCTCATCTGGCTCGCAATAGTCGGTGTCGGCTTCGGCTCTGCAATAGGCGTGCTTGCAGGAGGGGTCTCTTATATAACATTCATGGCTCCCGGGATAATAGGCATGACAATACTTTTCAGCTCCATATTCGCCGGGATAAACGTGATATACGACAAGCAGTTCGGTTTCATGAAGGAGATACTTGTTGCGCCGGTCTCTAGGGTAGGGATAGTCCTAGGGAAGATAGCAGGCAGTGCCACTGTATCGCTCATATCGGCAATCACAGTGCTTGTGATCGTTATTTTGGTAGGCATCATACCGGTCAGCAGCCTGACTGTGGCCGGGCTTATTGAGGCTGTCGTATTTATGGTACTGACAGCTGCAATTTTCGTGTCTGTAGGGCTGGTCATAGCAACGAGCATAAACAACATGGAGGGTTTTCAGGTAATAATAAACTTCTTCATACTTCCGCTCTTCTTCCTCTCCGGAGCGCTTTTCCCATTGACTGATGCCCCGTTATGGATGAAGGCGGTTTCGGCAGTAGACCCGTTAAGGTACGGTGTTGACGGGATGAGGGGGGCGCTTATAGGCACCGCGGCGGCATCTTACCCACTGGCCCTTGATTTCGTTATTATTCTCGGCGTTGCGGTAGTGCTGATTGCTGTTGCGGACTTTGCGTTCAGAAGGATGCAGGCCAAGTAGTATCAGACTGAACTTATTCTCTCAATGAACGCATTAAGGAACTTGTCCTTGTTTTCTTTCTTCGGGCCATATGCACCTGCTGCACATGGATGCCCTCCACCCGTACCTCCTATTATCGGCGAGAGACCCTTCATCAACTTTCCAAGATGTATCTTGTGGGTTTTGTCGAGTGGCGGCCTAAGCCTTGCAGAAAATGAGAGCTCATTCTTGCTTGTGGTATAGAAGAGGGAGACATCTGCGCCTATGCGTATTCCGTCGTCCGCAAGCATGTTTGCGTGCACATCCGCCTTGCCGTATACCATCAGCATGCTGTTGATTATCTTTATGTTCGAGTCGAAAAGGTTCTCTATAAATCCCTCCCTTGTTTCCGGCGCAGCTGGATGCTGGATTTCCTGCAGAAGCGACGTGTAATCGGTTTTTCCAGCCTCGAGAAGTTCCCCTATCTGTATGAATGTCTTTGGGAATGCGTTCTTGAACTCTGCAGAGTCAGAGATTATTCCGGTTGCGAGCATGCTGGCCAGTTTCTTGTCCATTTTTACGCTGCCACCTATCAGCTGGTATACTATGCTCGCTGTGGAATTGTAGCTCTCGTCGTTGAAGATTACTACGTTCTCTTTTTCTACCTTGCTTAGCGTGTGGTGGTCTATTATCAGAATCGTGCGCTTGAACCGCTCAAGCTCCTTCATGAATACGCCGCAGTCCTCGAAATTGTTGACGTCGAGGAGCACTACCAGGTCGGCGCCTGCGTCGAACTCCTTCGAGATAAGGTTTTCACCGAAACCCAGCCGTTCCATTATCCTTCTGCAGTTCGCTGTTATGTAATCGGGTGCGGCTATTCTCGCGTTGCTGAAGTACCTCGCCAGGCCGAAGGCGGATGATACCGAGTCGGTATCTGCCATTGAATGGAATGTGAGTAGCACTTTCTTGTTCTTGTACGAGGCGATGAATTCCTGGAGCGCTTTGAAATCTATGGCTTCCATCCATTCATCATCGGCTATTCCTTGAGCTCCTTAAGCGCTGCGGTTATCTCAACCCTTAGCGACTGCTCCTTTTTTGAGAGCTCGTCGAACTGCTTCTCGGTTATGCCGAGGCGCATCTGAGCTGAGTCCTGCTTCTCCTTCACGCTCTTTGTCGCTGTCGCCTTGTCTACGTCTACCATTATGCCCCCTACTGCTAGGTATATCCTGCCCTTTGCCTTCTCGATCTCCTCGAGAGCCTCTGCGAACTCCGCCTTCTGCTCCTTGAATTGCTCCTTCTGCATTGCAAGCGACTGGAGCTGCTCCTGCAGCATCTGGTACTCCCTTGTTATCTTTTCTAGTTGCTCCTTTTCCATAAACGCACCTCATCTGTCAACATCCCCAAGCACGAGGTCCAAACTGCCAAGCGTTGAGAAGATATCAGCGTATTTTGCATTTAGTGTTAGTTTCTTTAAGGCGGCAAGGTTTATAAAGGTGGGAGACCTCAGCGATATCCTGTAGGGCCTCTGCTTGTCCGGGACC
>DUIS01000076.1 GCA_013330215.1 Microcaldota archaeon
GAGAGCAGGTAGAGCTCCTTGCCGAAGCTCCCCAGCCTTTCCACAAGCAGGTTGGGGTCCGCGTTCGCTATCTCCCCTATTTTCTCTATCCCCATTGAGGCAAGCCTTTCCGCTGTCTTTCTCCCGACGCCAAGCATCTTCTCCACCTTCTTGTCCTTGAGGTATGGTACGACCTCCTCGCCCTTGAGTATGCCTATGCCGTTCGGCTTCGAGTCGTCGCACACCATCTTTGCGTAGTTCTTCCCAGTACTTACTCCGATGGTGCATGGAAGCCCTATCTCTTTTTTTATTTTGCCCTTTATCCTTTTCGCGAGCTCCTCGGCGGATTCGTAGCTTGTTTCGCCCAGGTCAAGCGCGGCCTCGTCTATGCTCACTACCTCTGTAGGAAACCCGTATCCCTTCAGGAGCGCCATCACCTTCTCTGATACCATCGAGTAGTACTCGTCGTCCGATTCGAGGTATACCAGATCGGGCTTCAGGCGCAGCGCTTGCGCCGTAGGCATCGCGCTGTGTATCCCGAATTTCCTCGCGGCGTAGTTGCAGGTCTGCACGACTCCCTTCTCCTTCTTTGCGATCGTTGAGGTGCCAACCACGAACGCCTTGGATTTGAGCTCTGGGTGCCTCAGCTCCTCGCATGCGGCAAAGAAGTAATCCATGTCAATAAACAGGACAAGCCCCATAACATCATCGAAAAGCGGAACCCCGTAAGGATTTATTGGACAAAAAGAATAAAAGCAGCAATGTATAAATATCTGAAAAGAGAATATTGATTGATGATAGAATGCAGAAGCCTAGAGTAAGAGCAGTCCTCAGTGATGAGGAGTATAGAAAGCTTGCAAGAAGCGAAAAACCAGAAGACAGGCTTAGGGCTGTAGATGGCGCCCCGGGCAGGTTTCAATTAAGGGGTCTGATGGCAGATCCAGATCAGAGAGTCAGGAAGGCGGCAATAAACGCACTTGACGAGATGCTAGCCGGATTATAAGCAATGCCACGCAAAAGCAGATTCAATGGCAGTTTCTACCCTTCCCAAAAGAAGGAGATACTGCAGTTCATCGAGGCTGCGCTCCGCGATGCGAAAGTGGATG
This sequence comes from Microcaldota archaeon, assembly GCA_013330215.1. Taxonomy (GTDB): domain Archaea; phylum Micrarchaeota; class Micrarchaeia; order Micrarchaeales; family Micrarchaeaceae; genus UBA12276; species UBA12276 sp8261u. The sequence continues at coordinate 1,086 of DUIS01000076.1, forward strand.
CAGGGCCAGGCAGCCCCTTTTCCTATGTGACGCCGCATGCTGGCTACGCCTACTCGGGCAAGACTGCTGCATACACCTACAAGGCGCTTTCGAAAAATCCAAGGATGTCAAAGATAGGGACGATAGTCGTTGTAGGACCGAACCACACGGGTATGGGGAAAGCGATAGCAGTCTCTCCGGATGACTGGGAGACTCCGCTCGGCGTATCGCTTAACGACAAGGAGCTTTCAGGGCGCATCGCAGAAAGCTCGGATCACATAAGCATGGACGCGCTTGCGCACGCCAACGAGCATTCGATAGAGGTCCAGCTTCCCTTCCTCCAGCACCTTTTCCCGAAGAAAAGGCTTGTCTTCATATGCATGGGCGACCAGAGCGTCGGCGCAAGCGAGCTTCTCTCGAATGCGATAATAAAGGCCTCCGAAAGCCTGAAGAGGGACATCATGATCATCGCAAGCTCAGATTTCAATCATTATGAGTCTGCAGAGATTGCGGAGCGGAAGGACTCGCAGCTCCTTGATGCGGCGAAGGCGCTCGATTACAAGAACTTCAACAGGCTCGTTGATGAATTGGGGGACAGCGCCTGCGGCTTCGGCCCCATAAGCGTTGCGATGCTCTTCGCGATGCGGATGGGAGGGCGGCGCGGCGTGGTTCTCAAGTACACCAACTCCGGCGAGAGCACCGGCGACTACTCAAGCGTAGTTGCCTATGCCTCTATCGCATTTATATAGCTTTTTCTCGAATATAGAGCAGGTCAACGCCTGATTCGATGGTTTCAAAATCAGTAAAGGAACTGCTAATATTCCTGGCGATAATAGCCATATGCATCATTGTATATACTAGGTATTTCAGCGGCATCTTCATAGAATATGACGATGCGGTGTACGGATACGCGATCGCTACGCAGAATCCGGTGCTCTTCCAGACCTCGTTTCCCGGCTCTTTGGGTCTTATAGCCTACGGCTATCCCTTCTTTCTCGCTTTTGGCAACAGCCTGTACATGCCCACATTCGTGGGGCTCAGTTCGATACTCATAACCATATTCCTGATCTTTATGATCGGCAAGGAGCTGAACTCGCTGATCGTGGGCGTAGTAGGTTCCATATTCTATGCGCTCAACCCGCTGGTTATAAGCTATTCGACAAGGCTGATACCGGATACATTTACAACGATGGTGCTCTGCCTGAGCATACTAATTGTCCTCATCGCGTCTAAAAGAAAGAATAATTACCTGTTTCTCTTAAGCGGATTCGTGGCAGGCCTGAGCCTCTTTTTCGGGCTACAGGGATTCTTGGTCATGTTTGCCTTCTTCGTATTCGCTGTCGTTTATCTGTTTGCCATAGGCAGGGGCAAGAAAAAGGCGGGCAGCAAAGCGCATTATGTGCCAATCTTGCTTATCCTGTTCGGGATGATAATCGGTTTTGTGGTGTGGCTGCTGCCGCAGCAGATACTCTATGGCAATCCGCTGAGGGCGATACGGTTCAGCTCCTCTTTCTGGTACAGCATATCCGGCAGTTTGTCACAATCCTACAATCAGTCCAATTCAAGATATTTCTACGTCTATCTGACATTCCCGACAAACAGGCTGGGACAGATCGTATCCGATACGGAGGAACCCTATTCCAATATCGGCATCCTGGCCTTCATATTCATCCTGATGAGCATAGTAGCAGTAGCGCAGCGGCGCAACTTCAGAAAATTATTGCCATACCAGATATCTGCAACCGCATTCATCCTCTATTTGTTGTTCGGGACGCAGAGCCTGCATGCATATTCCCACCTTATGCACATAAACAGGCTGATGATACCTTTTGTGCTGCTGCTTGCGATAGGCTCCGCATACGCGATAGAGCTGATAGAATCCAAGGAACTGGTCAAGTACGCGCTAATCGGGTGCCTGATTGCCGCGTTTGTAATCAGCTCGTTTTATTTCTCGACTTATTCGGCGGCATTCTATGGGGCCACCCACGGGCTTTATGAGAACGTTTCCAATATAGGACTGGCGTTCAGGGGGATAAACGCAAGCAACTATACCGTATACGAGAATTATAGCACCGTCCCCGCAGCGCTGTGCATGGTTTTAAAAGTGAACCCGGACAACTGCATAGTGGAACAGAACCTCCCGGCAAACCTATGCAGCCAGAATAGGACCATCCTGGTATACGAGGGGAGGGAATTGTGCTCCGGCAATCACGTATACGAAAACGGCAATCTGTACGTAAACTTAATTAAATAGGACTCAAAAGGTATTTTAATTTGGGATCATATCGTTATGGCAAAGAGCTATAAGGTATATTTGTGAGATTAATAAAGGATTTATCAGCTAGGAACATCTAATATCGTGAACTTATGTCTGTGTTGGGGATAGGGGACTCGCATGATTCCGGAGCCGCGCTGATCAGCAACGGCATACCGGAGGGAGCGGTAAACGAGGAGCGCTTCACCAAGAGGAAGAACGAGGTGGGCTTCCCTGGCAATTCGATAAGGTACCTGCAGGGCAGGAGCGGCAGCGATGTGCAGGCTGTCGCGCTCGCGTGGATCGGCGGGAATGCGCTGATATCCAGGCTTGTGCCCTCATGGGACCAGAAGAGAAGAAGCATGTGGCGGAAGGAGGTGCCGAAGCAGTCAAGGCTAGGCATGCATGCAAGCAACCTGGTCTACAAGCTCATACAGAACCAGAGGCCGCGCTCTTTGTGGAAGTTCGTCGGGAGCGGCATCAGCAAGACGGTGACGGCAAGGAGGCTGCAGCGCATCAGCGGCGAGCTCTCCGGCAAGAAGATCTACATGGTGGAGCACCATCTCGCCCATGCGTCATCCGCATATTACCCATCCGGGTTCAAGGAGGCACTGATAATAACGCTTGACGGGGCAGGGGACGGGCTCAGCGGCACAGTCTCGATAGGGGACAACGGCAGCATAGAGAGGATTGCGGAGTTCGACGCAAGCGCCAGCCTCGGCATATTCTACGGCGCGGCCACGGTTGCCTGCGACATGAGGTACAGCGAGGACGAGGGCAAGCTGATGAGCCTTGCCGCATACTCATACCCGAAGAGGATCCCGGAGCTCGGGGACATCTGCAGCTATGACAAGGCGAGCAGAAAACTTGTCTCAAGGACAGGGACCCGCAACGAGCTCCTTCTCGGCGAATACATGAGGGACCACATCCTGTCAAGGAATGACAGGGAATCCTTTGCCTATGCGGTGCAGGAGCATGTGAGCGACCAGGTCGTTGGCATTGTGAGGCAGTGGGTGAGGGAAACGGGCATACACAACGTCGCGCTCTCAGGCGGGTTCTTCTCGAATGTGATAACGAACATGCTGGTGGAGCAGATGCCAGAGGTCAAGAGGCTCTTCGTATTCCCGCAGATGGGCGACGGGGGCATACCTTTCGGCGCTGCCGCATATGTGGACTTCATGCTTAACGGCAGGTTCAGCAAAGAGCAGAT
>DUIS01000058.1:0-4783 GCA_013330215.1 Microcaldota archaeon
TCCCATCGGGATTTGAACCCGAGTTCCTGGGTTGAAAGCCCAGTGTCCTTGGCCGAGCTGGACGATAGGAGCGATTATTTGAGTGTTATGCGTACATATTATTAATATCTGTCTATATATTAATTCTTAAGGGGGTATCATGTCGGATTATCTGTTCCAATCGTACGAAGGCGATCCGGGAGTCGTCGTGGAAGAATTTACCGATGAGGAGTGCAGGCTTCTGGACCCATCTGTCACAAATACGAACAGCAATGTCTTTGCCTGGAAGACGTCAGCGGATGTAAATTCCGAGCAGATAGGGGCGTTGCTCTCAAGGTACAGCAGGACAACCTTTACCGGCCGAAGACTGTTCCTAAAGGAATTTTACCCAAATAAGGACCGCGGCCGCGAGTTCTTCGATTCATGGCTTATAGATTACGGCGACGATTCCATACAGGAAATGGTCGGCGGCATGCCATCGGCATGCGAGTTCGTCTCCAATCTTGCGGTGAAGGAGATCGAGGACTGCAGGCTGGGCTCGTACATAGAGAAATCAACAAGATACGTTGCGTTCGACAAGAAGCTGCCCAACCAGGAATTCATGTTCTACAGGGATCCGGAGATAATGAATTCGAGGTACGGCGACAGCTATCTCTCGCTCATGAGGGGCCTTTTCGAATCCTACTCGAGCAACATAGGGCGCATGTCAGACTACATAAAGGCTGAGAACCCGATTGAGAACATAAACTTCAAGATAAACGACAAAGTTGTGACTATAAACAGGGTAACAAAGGAGATTGAGGAGCAGTCTGGAATAACCGAGAGCGACATTCTCAAGGCCTACGAGAATTCCATAAAGGCGAATGCACTTGACTTCCTTAGGGACTACCTTCCAATGTCAACGCTTACCCATCTCGGCATATCCATGGATGGCAGGTCCTATGAGAACATGCTAAACAAGATGCTTGCCTCGCCGCTAAGCGAGGCTAGGTTCATAGCGAAGAGGCTTAATTCAGAGCTTGGCAAGCTTGTGCCCTCAATAGTGAAGAGGCTCAACGAGATCCACGGGCAGGACTTCCAGAAATTCATAAAGGATAGGGAGAGCAATGCTGGAAGGCGTGCCAAGGAGCTTGCGGATGTCGTCCCTGACAAGGGGGAGAACGTAGAGCTTATGGAATACAAGGGGCAGGGCTCAAGCGACCCTGACAAGAGCTTGCAGGTGTCGATCGCATCAGCAATACTATACAAGCATTCGAACGGCGCAAGCATGCGACAGCTTACCAAGATAGCGGAAGGGATGAGCGAAAGCGAAAGGAAGGGGCTTATCGCCAACTATGTGGGCGAGAGGGGCAACAGGCGCCACAAGCCCGGCAGGGCATTCGAGAACGCAGAATACCTCTTCGACCTGAGGGGCCGCATAGGGATATACAGGGACCTGCAGAGGCACAGGATAGGCACACAGGAGAGGCAGAACTTCGGCACGGAGCTAGGCTACGAGACAAGGAAGCAGTTCGACGAGATAGGCATAGGCGACGACTACAGGGCGAAGATGGCGGAAGTGATTGATCTCTACAAGAAGCTCAAGGAATCGCTGCCATACCAGGCACAGTACCCCATCACATTCGGCTTCAACGCAAGGTGGTACTACAGGCTGAACGCGAGGCAGATGTACCACTTCTGCGAGCTGCGCACATCGCAGCAGGGGCATCCCGATTACAGGAAGCTGGTGCAGCAGATGGCGCTCAAGGTCAAGGAGGTGCATCCAACGATAATAGAGCACATGAAATACCTCAACATGAGCGACAAGACGCTGGGCAGGCTGGATTCCGAGGTAAGGATAGCCATGAAAAAGACAGGGCTCACAGGCAAGGCGCCAGCGGAGCGCAAGCAATGAGCCGTCACATGGATTATATTAATCTTTCTGTAAGAATATGTGTGGGGGTTAAATGATACTTTCAGACTTCGACCTGCTTAATTTTATAAACAGCAAGAGGCTCAAGATAGAGCCATTCAACGCCGACATAGTCAGGGAGAACGGGATAGACTTCAGGCTCGCGGACGAGATAGCGCACCACAAGGACATGGGAAAGGATTTCATAATGGATCCATCAGACGAGGCGATGATAGCCAATTCCTACGACGTTCAGAAAGGTCAGGACAAGCTCATAATAAAATCGCACGAGCAGGTGCTTCTCTCCACGCTAGAATACGTGGAAATACCAGACGACATAGTCGGCATAGTGGAGCTGAGGAGCACCTGGGCAAGGCACGGACTTTCCATGCCGCCGACGATAATCGATGCGGGGTTCAGGGGAACGGTCACGCTCGAAGTGATAAACAACGCGCCCAACGGCATATGCCTGCTGCCCAACACAAGGTTCGCGCACATTGTCTTCATAAAGGCGACAAGCAGGGTTGAGAAATCATATGCGACAGGTTCATATTCAGGTCAGCGCGGCATAAAGCTGCCGAAGGCGATAAAGAGCGAGTAGGCTACAGGTATTTCCTCAATTCCTCAATCGAGCCAACCTCGCTGGAATCTGAGGCCTTCAGTATCCTGTTCATTATCGCAAGGCCTATTCCCCTCCTTGGAAAGCTCTGTACCACAGCAAGCTCGACGTCCATCCTGTCGATTTTCCTGAATGCGTCAAAGAGGTTTTTCGCAATCTCGTAGAGATTCCCTTCGCTACCCAGCCTTAGGGTACGCACCTTTCCATCTATTTTGTCTGCGATCTCATCGCTGCACAGCACTATAATCTTGTCCTTGACGCTGCCAAGCTTCAGCAGCATGCTGTTGTCGCTCACCACGACAAGCTTTTTGTCCGGCGCGTAATGCCTGTACTTCATTCCTGGCGCGACAGCGGACTCGGATTCCCTGTCGATGTATTCCGGTATTGTTATTGTTCCAAGATATTTTTCAAGCTCCTCGATCGTGAACGCCCCGGGCCTCAGGAGTACTGGCCTTTCCTTGCTCATGTCTATTATTGTTGACTCCAGCCCGAATGCGGAGTGCCCCCCGTCTATTATCGCATCGACCTTCCCGTCAAAGTCGCTCATCACATGCTCCGCCCTTGTTGCGCTAGGCTTTTTCGAGATGTTCGCGCTCGGTGCGGCAATCGCTGTCCCGCTCGCATCTATGAGTCTGAGCGCTATCGGGTGCGCAGGCATGCGCACCGCAACCGTGTCGAGCTTTGCAGTGACAACGTCTGGTACCTTTTTGTTCCTCTTGAGTATGAAAGTGACTGGCCCTGGCCAGAGAATCTTGGCCGCGCTCATGAATTCATCAGTTACATCAGATGCGACATCATCCAACTGGCCCAGCTTGGATATGTGCACCATGAGCGGATTGTCAGCCGGGCGCTCCTTTACCTTGAATATCTTTCCGCACGCATCCGCATTGAATGCATCCGCGCCTATCCCGTAGACTGTCTCTGTTGGGAATACGACTATGCCGCCGCTTCTTATTATGGCGGCCGCCTCATTTATCCTTTCCATCTCTGGATTTACCTGGTTTATCGTGAGTCTTATTGTCATTCAAGCCTGCCCCTGCAGTAATAAAGGCGCCTATCCGTCACGCCCTATATATCATTATAAAGGTTTTCAGTTAAATGCATATTGGTCTATTCATGAATGTCGATCCGGGCGAATTGAAGGCGGTGCAGAAGGTCTTGTGGCCTGACGAGGACGTTGTAGGCACCATCAAGCAGAGGCGGATAGGGCCTGGAGGGTCGGTGGCGACTCCGACCACGGTAGTGATAACGAACAAACGCATCATAATAATCAACAGGGCGAGCCTGGGCATCCGCCAGGACTACGAGGTAATACCGTACACCGCGATAGTGAGCGTAAGGCTTGAGCACGGGCTCATATCGTCAACTGTCTTCATAAGGGTTCAGGGCTATGAGAACGACAAGGGCCTCCTCGCAGGGGGCAAGCAGGAGGGCGAGATAGACGGCCTGCGCAACAAGGACGCGATAGATTTCTCCAACTTCGTGAACAAGATGCTCGAGGCGAGGCTAGACGTGCAGAGCGACATAGAGAAGCAGGTCGACGCACATATTGACAGCCCCCCTGGATCGTACGTCTACTGCAGCAGCTGCGGCGCGAAGAATGTCGCGGGATCGAAATTCTGCAGCAAATGCGGTGCAACCCTTGCCAAGTGACCGAAGGCTAAACAAATACTAAGCCTTAATAAGCTTTTTTGCGATTTAATAGTGATTGCATGGACGAGAAATTTGTTTTCTATCTGATAATATTCTTCGCGGTGCTTGTATTCATCGCGCTGATAGCGCTAAGCCTCGGAGCCTACAGGTTCGGGAATGGAACAGGCATAAACCCAGGCGGCGCGACAAGCGTGATAACGCTCTCGGCGACAGGCACAGCCTCATCAAGGCCGACGCAGGCCCAAGTATCAATCACGATAAACGGCACAGGCGCCACAACAGCATCTGCGGTGCAGAACATCTCCACGACGCTGAACATGTTCAACTCCACGGTATACAAGTTCCTCAACGGCAACATGAGCCTTATAGAGACCACATACTACTCTGTCTACAAGCCCTACCAGTATTGCCCCATATACTCTACAAACGCCACCTCTTCCGGAGGCATTGCATATCCCGTTCCAGTGCCGAAGTGCGTAAGCAACAACCCGGGCTACACCGCGGCTGAGGACCTCTCGCTCACGCTTCCAAACATAAACAACGCAAGCTCATTCCTCGGCGCGATCGCCGCGATTCCCAACATATACGTGGGCTCAGTAAGCCCGTCCCTCTCAAGCAACCAGACCGCATCGCTGAGAGCT
>DUIS01000058.1:4834-6168 GCA_013330215.1 Microcaldota archaeon
GCATCGCTGAGAGCTTCCGCACTGGCCTTAGCCATCTCAAACGCGACATCTCAGGCTGACGCGCTGCTTGGCCCCAACGAGGTCATCTACTCCAGGAACATAAGCGTGAACAGCTATTACATATACCCGTACGGCGTCGCGGAAAGCTCAGGCTCCGGAGCGCTCGCAAGCGTGGCTGGGAGGAATGCGACGATAAGCCCGCAGTTCTACAGCGGGACAAGCCAGGTGACCGAGACCGTGAGCGTAGTATTCCATTACGGCAGCAGATAATCGTCTGCTGCTTGGGCTGAGCGTTGGCATAAATAAAAGAAAAAGTAGAAGGAGAGAAATCAGCCTGCAAGGCTTATCTCTATCTGCACGGTGTCAGGGACCCGTATTCGCATTATCTGCCTGAGAGCCTGCTCGCTCCCCTCTATAATTATGAGCCGCTTGTGGACGCGCATCTCCCACCTCTCATAGGTGTGGCTGCCGTCGCCGCATGGCGTCTTCCTAGTCGTTATCTGCAGAGCGTGCGTTGGAAGAGGTATTGGGCCCCTTGCCTTGACGCTTATGGATGTCGCTATCGTCTTTATCTGCCCGGCTATCGCATCTATGTCCTTGTGATTGGTGCTCACGAGCTTTATTATCGCGCTTGGTCCTGCTGCCATCTTATAACCTCAACGTCCCTCCTAGAAGCGCAAGCTCATCTGATACCATGCCCTCCATTATACGGTTTGAGATTGTTCCCATCGCAATCATCCCGTTATCGTAGGCCGAATCCAGTGCGGTCTCCAATCTTTTCCTATCCGCTTGCAGATGCGGAGCTTCTCTTAGCAACCCATCAACTATCCCTTTTATAGCTTCCGCGCGGGGAAGTATACCTTTTACGACATCCGCGCGTGGCTCTTGGCTGCGAGAAGGTAATGTTCTTGTATCACTCAACAGATCACTTCCTTGCAACGACATCCAGGACTATGCCTGCGCCCACGGTCTCTCCCATATCTCTTATCGCGAACCTTCCCAGCTGCGGGAAGTCGCTGAACTTCTCGACGCAAAGCGGCTTTGTCGGCTTTATCTTCACTACTGCGACATCGCCTGTCTTGAGCGTCTCGGGATTCTTCTCGGCTGTCTGTCCTGTCTTCGGGTCCTTCTTCTCGAGTATGTCTATTATCGTGCATGCAAGCTGCGCCGTGTGCAGGTGGAACACAGGAGTGTAGCCCTTCGCTATCACGTTCTGGTGGTGGAGCACTATTATCTGCGCGGTGAACTCGGTCGCCACTGTCGGCGGGTTGCTAACCGGTCCTATGACGTCTCCGCGCTTTATGTCCTTGCGGTCTACGTTCTTTATGTTGAAG
>DUIS01000002.1 GCA_013330215.1 Microcaldota archaeon
TATTATGACGCTCTTCGCTGCGCTTGCGTCGACATCGAGGAAGCTTGTCTCGCCCATGAGGCATACTGCGTCGATCTTCTGCATCTTTGCGAATGCGACTATGAGCCCGGCAGAACCCCATATTATGCCCTTTGACTTGCCGAATATGACGTCAGTGCCCTTGAAGCTCGCTATGACGCTCTTGCTGCTTGCGTTGCCGAAGACCCTGGGTTTAGCTGGTATTGCCTCGCCCAGGCTGTAGCCACCTATCGTGTATATGAATTTGCCGCCAAGGCCGTTCTTGAAGAAGTCCACTATCTTTGCATTAACCTCGTACTGTCCTTCGGGGCTGACCGCCTGCGCGTCGCCGGTAAGTATCACTATGTCGCTTCCCTGCTTTTTCGCCTTTATGAGGTAGAACCTGTTGTTGACAATCCTTACGCCGCCGTTCTTCAGCATAACGACCTGGTGCGGGAAGTGCGGCGAGTATAGGGTGCCTATCTTCTCAGCCTTGAATTCCCTCTTCAGGTGCTCAGCGACAAGCTTGCCCACGTTCCCTATTCCTGGAAGCCCGACCACAAGTATTGGCTTGTTGAGCTTCAGCCCCTTCTTCCTCCTTATGAGCGTTCTGTCTATCATTTTCATACACTTATTGTTGATATTATATCCTCCTTCTCCTTCCTTAGCTTCTCCTTCTCGATCTCAAATACCCCTTTTGCCAGTTTATCTTTTATTAGGGTCTCGACGTTCTTTATCTTCTCCTCGGCATCGGAGTAATCTGTGCCCTCTGCCATGAACCTGTACTTTGGCGCACCGATGTAGCTTACCGCTACGCCCTCTCCTTTTATTGCGGTCATGAGCGACCTTAGCTCCTCGGCGCCGGAATGTGTATTGTAAGTATAGAGTGTTGCGATGTACGAGACTATGTACCTCTTTTGCTTCTTGTTGGCCTCGAGCACCTTCAGTATTGCCTCCTTTAGCTTCTTCGGGAGTTTTGATTCTGTGAACTCTTTTGTGTCCTGCGTAGCGTTCTGAACGAGGTTTGTGTATGTGGTGAATTCGGAGAGCGCGGTCCTTATCAGCGCCTCCTTGTTGGGCTGCTCCTTCGACATCTTGATTGCCTGCTGGAAGAGTGCGGTAAGCCTTTTTTCGAGGTTGTACGAGCGCGTCTTTTCTTTGGAGGCGTTCGGCGAAACCCTTTTCAGCGATATGTCTATTGTTGCCTTCTCCTTGTCGTAGAACATCACCGTGCATACGAGCTTCTGCCCCTCGTGTATGTACTCCCTTATATTCTTTATCCAGCCGGATGACACCTCTCGTATTGGAAGGAAGACCTCTAGCTCGTTGTATTCCGGCAGTCTGCAGTATGCCCCGAATTTGCTTATCTTGCTCACGTTAGCTATGACAAGCTCCCCGACCTTTGGTATGTTTTGCTGCTCCATAAAAAAGTTACCGATTACTGTACCTTGAGCTCTATCTTCTTCTTGGTCCTTGATCCGAGCGTGCGCCCGACAATGAACTTGCATTCCTTGCACTCGAGAAGAACCGCCTGGCGCTTGCCGAGCTTCTTCGGGTGTATCTTCGGTTCGACGCTGCCGACATAGCCGCGTATTGCCCTGTTGTGCCTTCTGGTTGCCTTGCTCATTGGGCGTTGCGGCCCTTTCGAGACGTTCTTGACTGTGTGCAGTGTGTGCTTGTTGCACTTAGGGCAGTAGGTCATTATTGTTTTTTGTATCTTCATGTGTTTCACTTAGTTTTCTTGTATGCATATGGCATTTTCCAATAGATAAACCTTATCCTGCTCTTCTATTGACCCTATTTCCTGATCTTTTTTGAGCGGGCCGAATTTCCTACCTGATGGAAGTATTATTTCAGGTATGTCCTTTGCTGATTTGAGGATTGTTGGTCTGGTTTCCTTGCCTTGCGCGGTAAGCCGCTCAGATTTAACTGTTTGGAGTATCTTGTTGTAGAATTCCAGCTCTATGTTGCTGATTGGTTGCGGGAGCGGTCTGTTATACGCAATGTAGATCAGTATCTTCTGCTTCCTTTTCTCAAAAAACTCATCCAGGAGTTTTTGGGTGTTTTCATACAGGGAAGATCCTTTGTTCTTCCCTCCAAGTATTATGAACTCATTAACATCTTCGTAGAATGTTTTGGAAAGTAGAAGAAGTTGGTTTGTCTGCTTCTCCTTCTGGTATGCCTGCCATAAATAATCATAAGATATTGTTTCGTCCATCGGTACCACCCCACAGTTCCGCTAATCGGCCGTTTTTATATATTAGATATTATTAATCTAAACTCTTTTATTAGTTAATAATACTCTTTTTACTTTATTTTAATAGTGGAAGTGTGGTGTTAATAGCGAGGAATGGATTTGAACCATCGATCTCCGGGTTATGAGCCCGGCGGGCACTCCAGACTACCCTACCTCGCTGTAATAATACATTAAGCACGAACTCCGCTAATAATCTTTCTGTCGGCTACTTAGCTACTCATATACAAGATTGTTGTTTAGGTCCACACCAACTTCCTCAAAATCCTTCATCGTGTCAACAGACCTCCAATAGGAATCCCCATACTTCATGCAGTCCAGCAAACCTTTCTTTGCAAGTTGCGGGAAAACGTCATACTCAAGGCTTCCTTTATCCGGCAAATACCCAAACACCTCCTTCGACATCACATATATCCCGGCATTAAGCCAGTATTCCTTTAACACCGGTTTTTCCCTGAAACCTATCACCTTGTCGCCATCGGTGTCAAGTATGCCGAAGGTGCTCTTAAGAGGCGACAACGACACCGAAGCAACGTCCTTGCAAGATGCAATGAGCTCCTTCAGATCAAGATTCGTAATTATGTCGCCGTTCGCCACTATGAACTTCTCGGTACCCCCAAGAGCGGACACCGCGTTCTTTATTGCGCCGCCAGTCCCAAGCGGTTCGTTTTCTACCACAAAACTCAGTTCGATACCAAGCCGTGCCCCGGTGCCCAGATAACCTATCAGGGCATCCTTCATATAACCCGCAGAAACGACAAAAGAGTCTACTCCATAGCTCTTCATCCATTCGATCTGCCAGTCTATTATCGGCTTGCCACCTACCACAAGCAAGGATTTCGGCTTATCGTTCGTAAGCGGCCGCAGTCGCCTACCTTCACCACCAGCAAGTATTACGGCTTTCATTAAACTACCACAAACAAGATGTAAATTATTAAATAGCGAAAAGTTAAATATACTACCGTATATAATATCTAAAACAGCAGTTTCCTTCCAGCAAATCTCAAATACGAAAGTGGTCAAGTGAGCATGTATAAGCAAATGAAGCAGACGTTCATATCCGAATACAAGGAGCGTGCGCCAGTCTACAAATCCAACATAATAAGGTGGAATTCAGAGGCACCAACCGTATGGGTAGCTGGACCAACAAACATAGCAAGGGCAAGAGAGCTGGGGTACAGGGCAAAGGAAGGCATATTCATCGCAAGGGTAAGGGTTCATGGGGGAAGCAAGAAGAGAAAGCAGGCGGGCGGAGGAAGAAAACCCTCGAAAAGCGGAAGATACTTCACTTTCAGAAAATCATCGCAGTCAATCGCGGAGGAAAGAGCATCGCGGAGGTTTACCAACTCTGTCGCGCTTAATTCATATTTTGTCGGCACATCAGGATCCGAGAAGTACTTCGAGGTGATACTGCTGGACAGAAACAGCAGAGCACTTACGTCGGATCCGCATTACAGCGGCATAATAACAAAGAAAGGAAGGGTTGAGCGGGGTCTTACCGCCTCGGGTAAAAGGCACCGGGGCATAATCAGGAAAAGGTTCGGCTCGCACAAATTAAGGCAGGGCAACCGCGTAACCCCATAAAACGACCCAAAAAACACGCAACGAAAAAAGCCGCAGGAAAGAATTATATATCTGATAATGGCATATAACGTCTCAGTGGTAAAATGGTGCAAGCTACTACGATATCTGAAACAGCCACGCAAGAAGCAATAAGGCCCGTACTCCTAACTAGGCACCGCAGACGTCTTGCAGGCGCAAAGGACATTGCCACAGAGGCGAAGGGGGAGCTACCATCCTTGAAGGAATTTATTCTATGGCTCGAGGACAAGGAAAATTATAGTCAAGCAAAAAGAGACTGGTATTGGCTACGCGAAGAGCCAAATCTTAACCTCATAGACCCGTGCAGAATAGAGTACAAAAAAGGAACACTTAAATCGGTATCAAAAGAGGAATGGGACACGCTTGACGAAGACAAAAAAGCCAGGTTCCATCCTGGAAACGGGTCCCTCTGCCTTGGTGTGGGCTTGACTGACTGCAAATCCGGCCTCACCGCATTTGCGGACGCCAGCCCGGACCACCTTGCAAGGGTAGCATATGTCAAGCAAAAACCAAAACCAGAAGCCTCAGTTCAACCCGAAATTCTCTTGCGCCAATAAGCGGATTTTTACCCGATTTATGCGCGAAAATCCCACAACGCAACGCATATATATCTCCGATGCGTAATATACGTATAGGCATTGAAGGGACCAGGTGCTTACAATGGTAAAATCAAAAAAATCTAATACTAAGGCAAGGAAAAACCTCAAGGCCAGGGTACATAAGGCGGTGAGGCCAGCTAAGGCAAAAAGACCAAAACCAGCTATAAAACACAAAGGCAGGTCGGCGCCAAGGAACAAGACAGAGCTGCGTAAGCACGTCAAGGTTGTGTCAATTGCAAGCAAGCAGAAACTGGCGCACGGCGCAACAACCCTCCCAGGCAAGGAGAAGGCCGCGGAAGGCAGGAAGAAGGTAAATGTAAGCATACCGCAGCCCGAAGAGGTAAAGGAGGCGCTTGACAGGCTGCTCACAAACGAAAGGGCAACCGAATACCTGAAAAAGAACGTCAGCAAGATGGCTGTCGATGTCGTAGGGATGCTCGTGACGCCAAAAACCGACGAATTCCTCGCGGAGCAGATCGGCATAAAGATAAACGCGATAAGGCGTATACTCAACATAATGCAGGGCTACGGCATAACCAATTACTACATATCAAAGAACACCAAGGGCTGGCTCTCATTCGCATGGTACATAAACACCAACAAGCTTGCGCCCTTCCTTGAATACATAGACAGCATGGAGAAGGACAAGTCGATAATAAACGACACCTGCAACGATTATTTCGTATGCCAGAGCTGCTACAGGAGTGACAAGTTCATATTCACGTTCGACTCGGCGTTCGAAAGCTCTTTCAAGTGCACGAACTGCGGCAAGGGCCTGAGCAGGATGAACAAGGAGGAGGTCTCCACACTTACAAATGTAAAGGAGCCAAAGGCCTACAACACAGTAGGCCCGACAGAAGTGAAGAAGCCAGTATAGCGCAGCAATCCTCCAACAGCAAAGCTTATGGGGTACTCAGATGAAAAGCGGGGCAAATCTCACACTAAAACTTCTCGTTAAAAAAGACCCCAAGATAAAATACCTCAAGATACTCTCGCAAAAGGGCAGCAGGGAGAGGAGTACAATAAGCTTAAAAGAGCAGAGGGCCAATCTAATCATAGAGATAAAGGCAAAGGACGCAACAGCACTAAGGGCGTCAGTAAATTCTATACTCAGGGACTTGCAAGCGATCGAAGCAACAAATACCAACACCAAAGGTGTGTAATCTATGCAGCCTAATTTTAAGGAGGTTAGACTTGTGGTCGCGGATCTGGACGAAACACTCACAAAAAGCAAGACCGCAATGGACCCGGAGATGTCAGAACTCATCAGCGAGTTATTGGGCTATAAGGCGTTCGCAGTGATATCGGGAGGCGCATACCCGCAATTCCAGAAGCAATTTGTAGGCTCCCTTAAAATTTCGGCCGAGAAGGCACGGCGCCTGTACCTTTTGCCCACCTGTGCAACTTCCATGTACATAATGAAGGACGGCCAGTGGGTAAGCGTCTACATCGAAATAATACCTAACGAGACCAAAAAAGAGATTTTTAAGGCATTTGACATGGCATTGGACGAATGGGGGTTCAAGAGGCCCGAAAAGCTATACGGTGAGTTGATAGAAGACCGAGAGACCCAGATTACCTTTTCGGCGTTCGGACAACTCGCCCCACTGGAATTAAAAGTAACATGGGATCCCGATTCCAAAAAGCGCCTCGAAATAATAAAGCACCTGGTGAAATACCTGCCCAAGGGCTATCAGGCAAAGATCGGCGGATCCACATCGATAGATGTAACCCGGGAAGGCATAGACAAGGGCTACGGGATAAGAAAAATAGAGGAGAAGCTAGGATATAAAAAAGGGGAGATGATCTTCATAGGCGACAAAATCTTCGAGGGAGGGAACGACTATCCTGTGAAGGCCACGGGGGTTTACTGCATCCAGGTCGCGGATCCCGAAGAGGCCAAGGGCGTCATAAGGCAGATAATTGAGAGCTCAAAGTAATCGGCCAGCCAAATGGGTCCTTATTAAGGCATTCCAACGACAACCAGCCTTTACTTCTCCAATTCCTCAAAAAGGCAAGGTATATAAAAACATAGACTATAAATATAATAACCACTGACAGCTAGGAACGCCGAAAGATCGTCATCAGAGATCTTTTTTTAACATTAAAACCACAAGGTCTAACATGCACAGGGGCTCTCTGCAATATTGGCATAAGAGGCGCGCAAAGAATCGCCTCCCCAGAGTTCGCTCTCCGCCAAACATAAAAGAGCCTACTGCGCAGAACATCGTGGCGTACAAGGTCGGCATGGCCCACGTAGCAATGATCGACGACTCGGAATCGCCCTCGAAGAACCTCGAGATAAGCGCCTCTTGCACAGTCCTAGAGGTGCCGCAGATAGAGATGTATGGCGCAAGGTTCTACACTAGGGACATACACGGGTACAGGAAGGCGGCATTCGA
>DUIS01000025.1 GCA_013330215.1 Microcaldota archaeon
GGATTCATGGCAATCAAGACCCCAAAAGGGGCAAAGCTGGCGTTCAGGGGCGTGGTGTTCGATGTCTACCAGTGGAAACAGAGGATGTTCGACGGGTCCTACCAGACGTTCGAGAGGTATGGCAATTTATTCTAATGAAACTGTGCGGAAGATTTTTAATCATTCTACCCTTATCTATTTTGTGTTTGTTTGGCAAAAGAGAAGAAAGTAGATAACAACCGAAGGGAGTTTACTTGAAACATCCTTCCTTACCTTCGCATGCCCGAAAGGATGACCCTAACCTAGCTGCGCAACACATCCTTATAGAGATCCAGGAAGCACGAAGACTCTGGAAAAGATCAACCCGAGGAAATATTGATTCAATTCTAAAAACGTTCAAACTGCGGCTTTGCTATAACACGTCCGTACTCTATGCACTTTGCTCTTGGTTCAAACCACGAATCGTCGTTGAAACTGGCGTGTGGTTCGGTGCCAGCTCATCTTTCATCTTGGCAGCTCTTGCTGACAACGGAACAGGGCACCTATACTCAATCGATCTGCCGAACATAACTTATCAACTTGATGACCGTTGTAAACTTCAGATAAAGACTCATTCGGACGTCCTTCCTAAGGATCGCAAGTCAGGATTCGGGATCCCATCCAACCTTCATGACCGATGGACTCTCATCACAGGAGATGCGAAGCGTGAACTGCCAAAACTTGTAGAAGAGTTAGGCAAAGTTGACCTGTTTAATCATGACAGTTTGCACACATATGAGCACATGCAATTCGAATACAAGACAGTGTGGCCAAGATTGAGCACAGGAGGTGTCCTAGTGAGCGATGACGTCGACTGGAACGATGCATTTGAGGATTTCTGCAACTCGATAGGCGTTAGTCCTCATATCTATGAGAGCACAGGATACGCTGTGAAGACGACCTGATCCATTGGTCCAAGCTCATCAGATGTCCCCTTTCCTCGCTTTGCGTCCTCTCACCATCAATAGATTTATAAGTTTTAAATTGCATTAAATCCATTGAGATTAAATGATACAAAAATTAGAGGATGCACCAGTAATCTCTTCTAGAGGTACTTTCGATGAGGCTTAGAAGGACGAAAGAGAAAGTACGAATGAATAAAAGTGTTGTCGAAGTCATCTACAGGTTGAACACAGGGAAACACGTAGAGGCCGACTTGCTCACTGAAGCCTTCGATGCGATTCTACACTTCACAAACGGTGAATTGAGGCGCTTCGGAGACGTCCAACTCGGGATCATCCTTTCAGGACTGATGGCCCAAGGGCCCACTGCAGATCAGGTTGAAGCCCTGCTCAGACCTTCGTTCAACATTGATCGATTCAAGCCCCTCTCACATCACATCCCGTTACCTCAAGGGAAGAGGCTGGTGGCAGCGATAGGCAGCGGAAAGAAAGGCCACAAGACAATTAATATCTCAACGCCCTCGTGCATCGTTGCCTCAAGCTTGGGAGCGTTCATTGCCAAGCCCGTCTGGGGGTCCACGAGCTCGCTAACCGGATCTGCTGACTTACTCTACGGACTCGGAGCTAAGATAGACATCGGCCTACCCGCTATGTCGAAAGTAGTCCAGAAAGTAGGGTTCGGAGCCTTTTCCATCGTGAAGTCGATTCCGAATTTTGAACGGGTATACCGTGGAAAGTTCTTTGCACCAACTCCCCTGAGCTTCGGGCTTGCTGCCTTGTCATGTTCTGTGAAGTACGATTCTATTCTTTACGGAATCTCGCACCCCAATGTCAAGCTCTCTTTAGAGGTACTGAGAAGATTCGGAATCACCGACGCAATGGTTGTGTCTTCTACGGATGACGACCTTCATTACATGGACGAGGTGGGGATTTATGGAAAGTCTCGGATGATCGGCGTTCAAAACGGCAAGATGGGTAATCTGCATGAGCTAGACCCTTTCAAGGAGCTGCGGCTCTCACACCGTTACACAAATATAGACATTGGGGAGAAGAACTCGGCCGAAGAGAACATCCAATGTGTTGTAGACATCTTATCGGGACATGGCGAGGCAGCGATGGAAGATATCGTATGCCTGAACGCTAGCGTCTTGCTAGGGGCGGCTGGATTGGTTCCGAGAGAAAACGTTAGGAAGGGCTATCTTCTGTCCAAACAGGCGATTCGGCGCAGCTTGCCCTTAAAGAAACTGGTAGAGTTCATTAAGGCTACTGGGGGGAGCGAACGTTCCCTGGACCGTTACGCCCATTGATTAAGGTTGTCTTCATTTCCGCCTTTGCGATGTCCATTAACCAAGCGTACGAATTATGGATACAGTCTATTCATAGTCCTTGGAAATGGTATCGCATCCCTTATTGTCTCGAGCTTCGCCATCCATCTGATTACCCTTTCCGTCCCCATGCCAAATCCCGAGTGAGGCACCTGTCCGTACTTGTGTATGTCCAGATACCATTCGTAGTCCTTTTGGTTAAGGTTCTGCGCCTTCATGCGCAATATTAGCTCGTTGTAATCGCTGATACGCTCGCTGCCACCTATTATCTCTCCTATCCCCTCTGGGGCGAGCATGTCTGCATCCAGGACAGTTCTGGGGTCTTCGGGGTTCTCCTTCATGTAGAAGGCCCTGAGGACCTTTGGTTGGTTTGTAAGGAACACTGGTTGGCTTAGCTCCTTTGTCAGTATCTTTTCCTCGTCCAGCCCTATTCCGTCCCCCCATTTTATTTCAATTCCCTTCTCTTTGAGCATATCTATTGCCTTTGTGTATGTAATCCTATCAAATGGGGCCTTTATGGCCAGCAAGTCCTTTGGATCCCGTTTGAACCTTTCCAGTATGCTCTTCTGCTTCTTTGCTAGTTCATGGCATACGTATTCTATCATCTCCTCCTGCAGCTTCATGTTCATGTTCTGGTTGTAAAATGCCATTTCTGGCTCAAGCTGCCAGAACTCTGTCATATGCCTCGGGGTTCTGCTAGGCTCTGCTCTAAAGGACGGAGCCATTACATACACTAGTGGATAAGCTGCCACAACAGCCTCACTATATAGCTGACCGCTCTGTGAGAGGTAGGCAATCTTGTCGAAATATTTAACCTCGAAGAGTGTAGACCCTCCTTCACATGCTGAGACATTGAGCATGGGTGGCTGTATCTCAATGAACTCCCTGTTGTCCAAAAATTCCCTGCAGCTTCGTACAAGTTGCGCCTTAAGCTTAAGGGCGTTCATTATCCCTTGCTTCCTTACCGAAAGATGTCTTATGTCTAGAAGCATCTCCGTGCTCTGGTCTTTACTTATAGGGAATGGGTCCCCTTTAAATTCGGTTTTGAATTCCCTTACCTTTATTTCGACTCCTTCTGGGGCCCTTTCATCCTCTATTACTGTACCAATCAGCTTTACCACAGATTCTATGTATACTTCTTCCGAATAATCCCAGCTGCTCTTGTCTACTTCATTCTTTCGAATCGTAGATTGTATGATCCCAAAGCCGTCTCTAACCAAGACAAAGTTAACATCGTTAAGATGTCTCTTCCTGTAAACCCATCCTCTTACGAATATTTCTTCGCCTATACGGTTCTTTACGTCATCTAATCTTGTTAACGCCTTATCTTCGCTCTCTAAGCCAGCGCCTATTATTTCAGCTAACTTATGTTCTTTCAATGCTTTCAATGACATGAGTATATGAAAGGATTTAAGGTTTAAAAGCGTTTTCTACATGGCCAGTAGGTACTATCTAGATGAGAATCTCACAATATAACTGATAAGTTCTTGCCATGCAGGATAACTAAATACTGTCTGCACTACTTCTAGAATCTATCTACCGTGCAACCAAGGCGCTTAGCAATATTCTTTACAGAGGCTAAATTCTTATTATCAACCTTCTTTAGTATGGCTTTGCCTAGTTTATTCTCCCTAAGCCAGGTATCAGAATAAATTGTCTCTAAATATCTATCTCCTCCATCAGGAAGAACGCAAACAACATTTTCGTTCTTCTTCATCTTTTTGGCTATCTTCAAGGCGGCATAGACAACACCGCCAGCAGAACCTCCAACCATCAAGCCTTCTCTAAGCGCAAGTTCCCTGCATGTCCTGAAAGTATTCGTATCAGATACCTT
Source organism: Microcaldota archaeon (assembly GCA_013330215.1). Lineage (GTDB taxonomy): Archaea > Micrarchaeota > Micrarchaeia > Micrarchaeales > Micrarchaeaceae > UBA12276 > UBA12276 sp8261u. The sequence continues at coordinate 4,080 of DUIS01000025.1, forward strand.
AACTCCAATATCTATTACACTCCTGTCTAAGTTCTTCGGTATAAAGGATAATCCACCTCCTTGTACTAGATACTTTCCAGGCTTTCCTCCAAATATAATCGAGCCTTCTGGTTCTACGCCTATTACCTTTGCAGTTGGCACGAGTTCCTTAATGGCCTTCCCGGCACCAGAAAGTGTACCAGTGGTACCTACTGCACACACTACTGCATTTACCTTCCCGTCCAAATCACGCACAATCTCCGGCCCTGTAGTTCTATAATGAGTTTCTCTGTTTACAAGATTGTCGTATTGATTTAATGTTATGCCATTTGGTAGCATACTTGCAATCTGCTTGGCTAAATCTAACCTAAGCTCTACGGTATCGCTTCCTTTTGGTGTTTTGTACAAAAATATTATATGTGCTCCAAACGAAAGCAGCTTTATTTTCTTTGCCATTGGGAGATATCTATCACATATGACGATTACTGTATAGCCCTTAACTGCCCCTGCCATAGCAAGCCCTACTCCTGTGTTACCTGATGACGATTCTACTATTATACCTCCAGACTTAAGTCTGCCGTTCTTTTCAGCGTCTTCTATCATCGAAAATGCTATCCTATCCTTTATGCTACCAGCAGGGTTGAACATCTCCAATTTAACAAATACATTTGCACCGTCCTTACTGACAATCTTATTCAGGCGAACTAGTGGGGTATCGCCACATAGTTCAAGAATATTATTATATATCTTTTTTCGCATACTCTTGTCCCCTCCTTTCTACTATATAATCATGCATGACCAGCACGTCAATTTTGCTCTTCATAAACGTGTCTATAGCATCCTTTGGGCTGCAAACTATTGGCTCACTGTCATTATATGATGTATTTAACAAGACAGGTACCTTGGTCAACTTCTTAAACTCGACTATTAGCTTATGATACTTGTAATTTGATTTGTTAACTGTATGTATCCTGCTGGTTCCATCCTCATGCACTACGGCCGGGATTAAGTTCTTTTTATTTTCCTTTGCCTTATACGTAACAAGCATAAAATCTGATGGTGACTGCCTTTTCTTTATTTCGAACCATTCTTCTGCATCTTCAGTTAAGATGCTCGGTCCAAGAGGCCTGAAATATTCTCTATGCTTTATTGTTCTGTTTAGGATGTCTCGCATGTCTTTTCTCCTTGGATCTGCAAGTATGCTCCTATTTCCTAGCGCTCTTGGCCCAAATTCCATCTTTCCCTGGAACCAAGCGACTACTTTTCCTTCTGATATCAACCTTGCCGTTTCTTTTTCTATGTTTTTGCTCTCCCTATATTTGAGGTTCTGCATCTTTAGTGCATCAATAATTGCAGAATCCGTATACGAAGGGCCAGTATATGCATCTTTCATTGTTGTCCTGTTCTCATTCCCCAAAACATGGTTCCAGATATAATATGCCGCACCCACTGAGGTACCTGCGTCATTTGATGCAGGCTGAATATAGTAGTTATCAAAGTATCCAGAATCTAGTATCAAGCCATTTGCAACACAATTTAGCATTACACCACCAGCTATGGAAAGGTTCTTGCTATTTGAAACTTCTCCCAGATGTTTAACCATATTTAGGAGAATATCTTCCGTAACTGCTTGAAGTGCAGCCGCAACATTTTTATGCGAGTCTGTTATCTCCTCGCCATGTAATCTCCTTGGTCCAAAAAGCTTCTCTAGCGGTCTATAATCTTCAACCCGAAAACGCAGTAATTCATTATTTACCTTGAACGAACCGTCTGACCTGTATCTTATTAAGGTAAGCATTTTCTTGAAGAAAACATTTCTATCACCGTATGCAGCCAATCCCATTACTTTGCTTGCATCATATTCTGAAAAACCTAAGTACTTTGAGAATTTTTCCCAAAAGAATCCTAACGAATTAGGGTATTGCATTGACCCGGGCAACTGCGTAAGTTTATTTTTGCGTCCTATACTCAAGAATGTGGTATCGATTTCGCCTATTCCATCAACACTCATTACTGCAGAATCATCAAATCCTGAAACAAAGTATGCAGATGCGGCATGGCATATGTGATGCGGGAGCCATACAAACCTCTTTGTTACATCTGTGGCTAGCAAAGCACTAAGTACTAATGGGACGCTATTTATGAGGCGTGTATATGTAGTCTCGCCATCCAATGTTCCCCAACCGCCCTTAATTGTTATATCCTTTATATGCCTATTACGAGCTCTTTTGGTAGGATTTAATGAAAAGCCAATCCTATATATGTCATTTGGCTTCAGATTTTCTGATTCTAAGCAATAACGGACAGAATTTACTGGTATAACATATGGATTATCGATGTTGGCGGGCTTTGCATGCCTGATCCTGTTAAACCTCTCCTCTTCTACTGCAGTTACAAGTTCTCCATCCTTTATTAATGCACATGAGGACTCATGATATGCGCAATTAAGTCCTAAGACGTATCTTACCATCTATACCCTCCTATAATTTAAGTACAAGGCACCTCAAGCTGCCTCCGCTCTTAAAGAATTCTGACATGTCGCATTTTATTACATTATAGCCCACGTTGTTCAGCTCTTTTTCTAACTTCTCCGAGCAATTCCAAAGCAGTACATTTTTGCCTATTATTATGTTGTTACACGCAAAATAGTTGAGTGCGTCATCTTTGCCTACCCTCACCACGTTCTTAAACTTAGATTCTACCAACTCCCTGCTTCTTTCTGAGAACGATTCAGGATAGTACATTACCGTATCGTCATCTATAAAAGACAAGCTCAATGCGAGATGGAACATTTCCCTGTCCACAATCTCTAGTTCGCATACAGTTTCAAGGTCCTTCATTATCTCCTTCACATAATTTATTGCGGCGGGGTCTGATCTTGGTCCGTATCCAAATATTATCTTCTTATCATTGTAAATTATATCCCCCAGTCCCTCAAAAATTACTCCCTTTGGGAGTTCTATTACCTCGTAATTATGTTCTTTGAACCATTTCTTATAGTGCTCAACCTCACCTTGCCGTTCCTTATGCCTGAATCTACTTAATATTACTTTATTTCCATACACAAGGCCATCATCACCTGAGAACGTCATGTCTGGCAGATTCGGCTGTGGTTCGATGGTTTCTATCGTACAGCCCAAGGACTTGAGTTTAGAAACGAGTTGATTCCATTGTTTGTACGCCTTTTCTTTGTCAACTTTGTTATTAACATCCATCCATTTGTTTATGCTGTACTCTATGTCAAAAAACTTTGGCTCGCACATAAGATAACGGTGTTCAATCATTTTATCGCTTTTTATTATTTTTATTTGCAAAACGCATATGTAAGCTATATATATTGATAAAACCCTCGAGCATGCTTGTATAATCAGCCGTATTATAACCAAGCCTATATATTGCAACGTCCTTGCTGTATAATGCATGCTTTGATTCTCTGCCAACTACTGTAAGCTTCCCCTTATGCAATTTAAGCCGTATCTTTCCTGTCACATTTTTGTTATTTGCATCTATAAAAGAATTAAGTGAAGTTAACAAGGGATCGTACCATAGCCCTGCATAGACTGCATAACTCCATTCATTATCTATTATTGGCTTAAGCTTATTCTGATGTATTGTGCTAACAAGCCTTTCAAGCTCCTTATGGGCCTCTATTATACAAAAAGCTGCAGGCCACTCGTATATTGCATGAGTTTTTAATCCAACTATCCCATCCTCAATTGTATCTGTGCTACCAACCCCATTTATCGAAGCTATTTTGTTTAGTTTTATTATAATGTTCAATAATGGCATCGATTTACTATTGAGCGAAATAGGTATGCCGCTCTTAAAGCCCAAAGTGACATATGTTGGTTTATCTGGTGTGTCCCTGGCATCTTTAACATAAACAGGTAGGTGGTTAGTTGGTTCACGACTTATGTCTTCCAATTCTCCCTTTTCTATACTTCTCCCCCACAGATTTTCGCTTATTGAGAACATCTTATAATTTGAGCCGATTTTTATTTTGTTCGTATTGACATAGCTATCCAAATTCTCATCATTTATGTCCCACTTGCTTAAAATTGGTATCACTTTTATTCTATCAGTCAATGAAGATATGTAAGAATCCAGCCTTAATCTATCGTTCCCGCTATTTCCATGGGCTATAGTAAAAATACTATTATTTAACGCTGCTTTTACTGCTTCTTTTGCAATTAATGGTCTTGCTAAGGCAGCTGTAAGTGGATATTTTTCCTCATAGATCCCATTTGCCTTTATTGCTTTTGTTATATACCCTTCTACAAATTCATTCCGGGCATCTACTTGCAGAACCCTAGCTGCCCCGAGGGCCAAAAGTTCCCTTTTTTCTTGGGTTTTATCCTCTTTCTCACCAAGGTTTATCTTGAGGACCACTACTTCCTTATCATACACATTAGCAAGCCAGTGTAGTGCAACATTGCTATACTGGCTATCAGAATATATAAACAATACTTTTTTGTCTTTTTTCCTCAATAGATCACTAATCTATCTTTGTGTTTTAGCGTATTACTTCCACTCTTGTTGTATATCAAAGTTTATTTGGGTTTTTTACCCTAACTGAACTATTCTTTGGTAATATCTATAAGATTATCTGTTCACCAGGTCGACATTCGCTTTTCTAGGCATTTATCCCAGTATTTGGCATTAATTATTTAGTGATAAAAGTAATACATTAGGAGGCGGATAAAAATAAGCACTCACTCTCAGGCTACCTTTTTGGAACAATGGTTTCTAGCATATATACTCCTGTAATATCGAAGATAAAAGGAAACTCGTTGGGTCAATTTTATTTTCTGTCAGAGTTCAATCTTGCTATTAATCTAGGTAATTCAACAAATTTTGTTGTCTTTTCATCTACCCCATTTATTATCTTTCTTGAAAATAGAATTATCTTCATTCCAGCTGCCTTTGCCGCTTGTATATCTGTTAATGAATCACCGATGTAGACTATTTCAGATGGTTTGATTTTCAATCGTTTTGCTGCAAGCCATAAAGGTTCAGGATGAGGTTTTGGATTCTTGTACTGCCCATAATGGACTACAATAGGGAAGTACTTACCTGTTTCTGAATAACGAAGAACTTCTTCCGTTCCTATTTTGCTCCTGCTTGTTACGACAGCAAGTTTGTAAGATCTTGAAATAATCTTTATAGTATCTTGCAAATGTGGGGGGAATTTGTACAAATCTTTAGGATATTTAACTTTACGGGTCAATAGAAATATGTCTTCGACATCTTTTTCATTTTTGCACTGGCCAAATATCCTTATTACATCTTTAAGCGGCCTATGGAACCCATCTTTCTTGTATTGGGTTTTTGTTATTGGTTTACGGCCAGCTTTCTTAAAAATATTTTGAATAAATTTCAAGTTTGCATCGAATGAATCTACCAATACCCCATCAATGTCAAAAATGACTGCTTTAATTACCATACATTCACTTACTAGTTGTTTTAAGATATCGTTACCAGTCTTACTCTAGCGATTTTACAAACCATCCCTTGTGCATGGGTGTGAATCCTACCTTCTCGTAAAACCTATGTGCACCGGTCATGGATTTGAAGTCCAAGCCTATGTGACTGGGGCGAGATTTGAACTCGCGATCTCCGGATTTCTCTTCATAGCTAAAAAGCTCATCACTCATAGTGCTATGCACATGAGTCCGGCGCTCTACCAGGCTGAGCTACCCCGCCTCATCTTCATTTAGGTATTGCTCGAATCAGGAATTTATATTGGTATGCCTACCTTGTCTTTAGCTCGAGTATCCTGTCATCCCCGAAGGGGTGCAGGCCGCTCACTGCATTGCATTCCTTGCAGTGCTTGCATCCCTGTCCGACAACGAATTCCCCGTATTCGGTTACCATGCATCCGCATTTCAACATAATGTCGCTCATATAGGCACCATTCCGGATTATAGATGAAGTAAAAGATATTTAAAGCCAGATTCCCAAATGGATTCATGGCAATCAAGACCCCGAAAAGCGCGAGGCTGGTGTTCAGGGGCAAGATATTCGATGTCTACCAGTGGAGGCAGCGGATGTTCGACGGGTCCTACCAGACGTTCGAGAGGCTGAAGAGGCCCTACACTGTCTCGATAATAGCCACATTCAAGAACAAGGTCCTGATAGCGCACGAGGAGCAGCCCCTCGCCAAAAGGGAGCTCGGGTTGTTTGCTGGCAGGATGGAAAAGGGCGAAAGCCCCATAAAGGCGGCAAAGAGGGAGCTGCTCGAGGAATCCGGCATGGTCTCGAACAACTGGCATCTCATTAAGGTATCTGATCCTGTCTCAAAGATAGACTGGAAAGTATACCTCTTCAGTGCTGCAAACTGCAGAAAGGTAGCCGATCAGCAATTGGACAGCGGCGAAAGAATAAAAATAAGCAGCGTGAGTTTCGAAAAATTCATGTCGCTCTCTCATAGGTTTGATGGCAATCTCGGCAATTATCTCTCCGAAATAAGCGAATCAAAAAAAGCAAGAGAGAAATTCAGAAAACTACTTTTCAGCCTTGTTTAAATACTCCTGAAATTATTACAAATATACAAATATATCGTTTTTTTAACAAATGTAATACGATACGACAAGTTTGCATATTTTATTTGCAGGGCAAGAATACCACGACTTTTAAGTCGTGAATGAATTGCACGCTGCGTTGCGACATAAATTATCTATTCCTTTCTATCGAATTCTTCCCAATGGCGGCGTTAGCCGCCAGAGGCAAGAGTCCATGGATAGTGTAAACACTGCAAAGAATATAAACCCTACTGGTGTCACCAGTACAACTTTCAGCATATGATTTTCGTAACAAAATACAGATACAAAATGTTCAGGAAATCTAAAACAATAGACGCAATTCGCAAGGCACTTTATGACGTCGCAGAAAGATACAAAATGACAATAAAGGAACTTTCATTTGGTGATGATTATTCACACGTGCATCTTGAAGTCAGTGTACCTAACACAATGTCAATTTCGTATGCAGTGCAATTGTTGAAGGGTTATTCATCGTATGTTGTATTCAGAGAAGTGCCTCGACATCGATTACGATATCCACAAGGGCACTTTTGGACTGCCGGGTACGGTAACGGGAGTGTTGGCCCAAGAGATGAGAAAACACTACAGAATTACATCAGAAAACAAGATATATCTGTTCAGGCAACACTTACATAAATGATACCACGACCTTTAGGTCGTGGAGAAGGTCATGGTTTTGGTTTAGGAGGTAATTTTGAAGGTCAAGTAAATTTCTTGAACCATCTCTACAACCTAACAGCCCACAATGGACAGATAATTGCCTCTAGCATTGATGCACTCAAAACAGACAACCCTACACATATGGCCTACCAAGATTTCAACAAAAGTAAAAACAAAGATCATGGAGATGTAACTCAAGTGACTTTGAGACTGGAGCATGACGGAGAGTCAGGGGGATGGTATGATTTGCTTTTTGTAAATCCAGAGGGACTACGCAAACTGGTCAAGCAAACAGCCTGGAAGATTGATACCATTCTTCCAGAAAAGGAAGGTGGAAGGGCTTGGTATTATATACTTATCAAATGATTGAATAAGAATATGAGAAATAAATTTATTTTGTTTATCTGCAAGGGGAATTCAGGTCGGTCCCAGATGGCTGAGGCTTTTTTTAATCATCTCTCTAAAAAGGAAAAAGCCATAAGCGCAGGAACCGCACCAGATAAAAAGATACATCCACAAACAACACAGATTATGAGTGAAGTTGGAATAGATGTGTCTCAACAAAAACCTAAATTACTTACCGAGAGTATGATGAAAAAGGCATACAAAATTATTGTGATGGATTCTGATATATTAAAAGATATACCGCCAAAATACTTACAAAAAACAGAAAGTTGGAGAATAGGAAAGCTTCTAGGAAAACCTATAGAACATGCAAGAAAAATCAGAAACAGTATCAAAAGAAAGGTTTACCGAATAGTTAATGCGCCTCATTTACAATTTTGAGATTGTGGCGAGAAATAACCTGGGTACTATCAAAGGTTGCTATTTTCGCAAAATATATAAGTTCCTCGAGGTTACGCTGTCAATGTGCGACCGCCGGGATTTGAACCCGGGTTTTTGCCTTTCGTTAACCTTTGAATGCTTCCAAAAGTCTTGGAGGGGCAAAGTCCTACCAGGCTAGACTACGATCGCATCGTTATAGAATTACAGGTAAATAATATATTAGTCTAATGGTTGGCCGAACTTATTAATGCACAAGAGTGCCTTTCCCTTCCAGAAGCGAATTGAGCTCGCTTCCGTCGACGCTGAGCCTGTACTTCGCCATTATTCTTGCCCTAAGATCGTCTTTGCTGATGCCCTTGTTCTCCTTCGTATAGTTTTCCACTAGAAGCTTCAGGTCAGCTCCCTTCAGCCTGAGCAGCCCCCTCTTCAAGAGCATCGCGCCAAGCTCCCCGTTCTCTTTCGGGATAAGGGCAAGGACCTCCTGCACTGCCTGCTTGGTGATCTTCGCGTCAGCATAATATCTGAATACCTCGATGATCCTTCCCTCGTCTATCGAGTCGACGTCCACGCCGCTTCTCCTCAGCTCTGTCATCTTCTGCAGCAGCACCGTAGCCACGAACTCCGGATCCGCCTTTGTCTTTTCAACTATAGCCTTGAAGAGCGGCAGCCTTGGCGAGAGCATCAGCTGTCCCACAACCGCGTCAGCCTTCACCTTGGATTTCAGGTATTTCCTCTCTTTCTCTATGTTCGGCTCAGCCTCAGCTGCTGCTGCCCTCATCTCCTTTGTTATGAAGATGGGCCTTATGTCCGTCTCTGGATACATCCTTGAGCCCGTCGGAAGCGGCCTCAGGAACTTAGAGGTATAATTCTCGTTGTCATGCGCCATCCTTGTCTCCTTAGGCACGCCCTTGAGCGCGTATTCTGCCCTCCATATTGCAAGCTGCGACGCCCTCTCAACCTCCTCTGGCTTTCCTGCTATTATTATGAACGAGTCATTTTCAGATATTCTCAACTGCCTTCTCAGCGCAGCGATCTCCTCCCCAGTGAACCTGTACTTCTGGAGGTCCTCGTCGCTGTGTATTATTCCGTGGACCCCTGCCATCTTTGCGTAGTCGCTTATCTCAGTGCCCAGCCTCCTGTTCGGGTTTATCTCAAAGCCGAGAAGGCCTTTGAAGCCCTTCAGCGCGAATGCGAACACCGCGCCATCCTTGATGTGGTACTTTATCACGTCTACACTCGTGCTAAGGAAGATCGGCGTGACGTTTTCCGCCTTTCCCACGCTAGCGTTCGACGCCGCCAATTTTTTCTTAATCATGATGAGGTTCTGCTGCCTTTTCACCTCGTTCTCTATGAACTTGTCTATGAAATCCAGCTCCTGCACCCCCTTTATCTCCACCCTTGCGCCATCCCTTATCGACATGTTTAGGTCCTGCCTTATCGAGCCTATGCCCCTCTGCACCTTCCCGGTGAGCCTTAGGAGCGTGCCTATGTAAAGCGCGACCGCCTTTGCGGTCTTCGGGTCTGGTATGTCTGCGTCGGTGTCTATCTCCACCAGCGGAATGCCAAGCCTGTCCGTGTTGTAGACAACCGATGCGCCGCCGCTGGATCCTATCCCGCTTGATTCCTCTTCAAGCGAAAGAAGGGGCACCTTTATCGTCTTCGAGTTGACCTTTATGCTCCCGTCAAGCCCTATAACGAGCGTCCTCTGGAATGCGCTCGGGTCGCTGCCGTCTATCACCCCCTTCCTCATCGGCTGCACTTCGTCTATCATACGCATTCCCATCGCGCTCGCCAGCGAGAGCGATATCCCCAGCGCCTCCCTATTCATCTCGTGCGGGGGCTCCTCGTCGCAGTCCACAAGGCATGTGTTCGTGTTGAATATGTTGTAGACGAAGCTCCTGTGCCTCAGCTGCTCGAACTCCGCAGATTTGTCTACAGCGCCTAGTTCGCCAGCAACCGCCCTCTGGTACCTCTCTATGTTCGCCTCAGGTTTTATCGATTTGTCGAGCACGTTGGTGGGGCAGGAGCAGAAGAGCTTGTGCCTTGTGGCAAGCCTCTGGTGTATCTCGAGCCCGCACATGAAGCCCATTGCCTTGTACGGGTCGCTCTCATGGGCTCTGGCATCCTTTTCCTTTTCAGGTTTCGCCTTCCTAGCTACCATCATGCACACCTATATGAGGAACTCGTCATAGTTGCTC
>DUIS01000035.1:0-4785 GCA_013330215.1 Microcaldota archaeon
AACAAGGACACGAGAGCGTTCCAGGACGGGTTATACTATGACACAGATTGATAATGTTAAGAAGAAGGGGCACCCGACGTTCAACGTGCCGAACTATGGCGCGAGGAGCAGGAGCAGGGTCCCGGAAAGATGGAGGAAGCAGCGCGGCATTGACAACAAGAAGCGCATAAAGAGGAACTTCATGGGCGCCGAGCCGACCATAGGCTACGGCAACCCGAAATCAATAAGGGGAGTCAGGGCGAACGGGAAGAGGATAATGCTGGTGCGCAACGCGAAGGAGCTCGAGAGGCTGGTGAAGGGGAAGGCGCTCGAGGGCTATGACATCACGATAGCGAGCAGCGTATCGCTCAGGAAGAGGATAGAGATCACGCATCTCGCAGGCAAGGCGAACCTCAGCGTGACCAACGGTGCATACAAATGAGTGTAAAGCTTACAAGAAGGATAGCAGCAGAGCTTCTCTCGAGAGGGGAGAGCGCTGTCAAGATCAAGCCTGGCGCCGTGCCCGACGCAGAGAAGGCGATAACAAGGGAGGACGTGCGCGGCCTCATAAAGAACGGCAGCATATACGCCACGAAGATAAAGCACAACGTGAGCGCCTATTCCAAGGTGCTTAGGGAGAAGAGGAAGAAGGGAAGGCGAAGGGGCACAGGAAGGAGGAAGGGAACGCTCAAGGCAAGGGGCACAGTCGAGTACAAGAAGCGCATACGCGGGCAGAGACGCGTGCTCAAGGCGCTGAAGACTGAGAACATAGTGGACAATGAGCGCTTCAAGAAATACTATGCGCTGGTTAAGGGAGGAAACTTCGCGAGCAAGGCCTCGCTGCTCAGCCGCATGGTGAATGACGGAGTGCAGATAAATGAGGAAAAGATCAAGGAGCTTAGGCATATGTGATGTTGATGTACAGGAGAATAAGGCATAGGAGATTGAGTGCGGTCACTAACTACAGGAAGCGCGTAGCATCGCTCAGGGGCGAGATGAGGCGGCTTGTGGTGAGGAAGAGCAACCGCGGCATATCCGTGCAGATAGTGGAATACGAGAAGAGCGGCGACAAGGTGCTTGCAAGCTCTAACTCGAAGGAATTGAAGGGCATGGGATGGGAGCCCAGGTGCAACATACCCACAGCATATTTGACGGGCATGCTCCTCGGGAGCAAGCTCAAGGAGAAGGGCTCGGAATACATACTTGACATAGGCCTCTACAGGCCGATAAAGGGCTCCGTCATATTCGCAGCGGCTAAGGGCTTCTCGGACTGCGGGCAGAAGCTGCACAACAGCATAGAGTTCGACGAGGCAAGGCTGAAGGGAGCCCACATAGCGAAATACGCAGCGGCAGAAAAAGGGAAGACGCAGTTCAGCACCTATGCCAAGGCGGGATTCGACGCTAAGGCGATGGAGGAGAAGTTCGAGGCTGTGAAGAAACAGCTAGCAGGGAAGTGATCGTATGAAAAAAAACATCACGAAACCAACATCTAAGGAGAGGATTAATGTAATTATGAGTTATGCGTTGATGCTTTTAGACGAAGGCAAGGAAAATATTGCAGAGAGGTATAAAAACAGGGAGCATATGACCCTGAAGGAAGTGGAATTAGCCAAAGAGCATGCGGCATATATAAGAGATCGCCAAAAGAAATTAATGAGGGGAACTTAGAATTAGTGATGTTCTTGAACAATAGGAGATATGAGCGCAGGGAAAGGGAAAGGACGATATTCAACATAGAGGCGTGGACGCCGAAGACAGAGCTAGGACGTGATGTCAAGGAGAAGAGGGTGACATCTATAGAGCAGGTGTTCCATGACGGGCGAAAGATAGAGGAGCCTGAGATAATAGAGGCGCTGCTTCCCGACCTGAACAGCGAGATAATAGAGATAGCCAATGTTCAGAGGATGACAAAGAACAACCGCAAGATGAAGTACAGGGCGACAGCCGTCGTGGGCGACGGCAAGGGCCATGTAGGCGTCGGCTCTGGAAAGGACGTCGAGGTAAAGGCGGCGATAGAGAGCGCGATACTTGACGCGAAGAGCAATGTCATACCGATAATAATGGGATGCGGATCCTGGCAGTGCCTGTGCGGCACAAAGCACAGCCTTCCAATCAAGGTAACCGGAAGGTGCGGAAGCGTCGAGGTAATACTCAAGCCAGCACCAAGGGGTCTCGGCATAGTGGCCAACCCTCCTGTAAAGAAGATGCTCGAGCTCGCTGGCGTGAAGGATGCCTGGGAGTTCTCAAGGGGAAGGACAAGGGCGAAGTACAACACCGTGCTTGCGGTCTACAGGGCGCTGGGCAGCATAAACGAGATGAAGAACATCACGGAGAAGATGCAGTGATTATCATGGAGAATTTTGTTATGCCTGGGGAGAAGGTCGCTACAGAGGAGGAGTTCGTTGCAGGGAGCAACACCTTTGTGGAGGAGGGGGTGATATACTCATCGGTCATAGGGAACGCCGTCAAGGAGAACGGCGCGGTCTCGGTCTCCGCTGCGGGGCGCGAGATAAAGATAATAGACAAGAACATGCTTGTGCTCGGAACCGTAACTGACGACGTGAAGAGCGTTATATTCGTAAAGATAGGCGACATCAACATAGACCGCAAGGACTACCTTGCGCTTAAGGACGGCAAGATAATAATGGACAGGCCGCGGCCAGGGCGCTTCGGCGGCTCGAGGGAGGGAGGCAGGGGAGACAACCGCTTCCACAGCGAAAGGCCTGTGAAGCCCTGCGCGGTCGGCGACACGATACTCGCACGGGTGCTCTACAACGACAAGGATTCCTATACGCTATCGCTCAATGGGAACGAGACAGGGGTCATATACGCGAAGTGCGACGAGTGCGGCAGCGACATGCTGAGCGAGAACAACTCGCTTGTGTGCAGCGAATGCGGCCACAGGGAGCAGAGGAAGATAAGCAGCCTTTACAACAAGCCGGAAGATATTAAAAAGCTGTTTGTATGATATATTAGAGATTGGAAGCAGGAGTTGGTATATTGAAGATAAAAGTGCTGAAGGATGAGAGCAAGGAGCTTACCATAGAGTTCGAGACCAAGGACACCACGATACCGGATCTTATAGTAAGCGAACTGCTGGATAACGATGATGTTGATTTTGCGGGGGTCGCAAAGGACCATCCCGAGACCGGAAATGCGGTTCTTACCCTGAAATCGAAGAAGAAGGCGAAGGATGTGCTGCTGAAGGCCATAGAGAGCCTTGACGAGCAGTTTGCCTCGCTGAAAACACAGGTTTCTAAGAAGGGAAAGTAGGTACCAGACTTGTTTGGTGAACAGGTTGAAGGAAGGTGTGCGGTACATCGCAATAGCGTCTGGCCCCATAGGGAAAGGGGCGACCACACTCCTCATAGGGGTCATCTTCAGGGATAATTATATCGAGGGGCTCCTCTCTACAAAGATAAGGGCGGACGGAGCGGATTCCACCGATAAGATAATAAAGATGATAAGGAGGTCGCGGTTCAGGGCGGAGGTGAGGATACTGCTTCTCAACGGGATAGCGCTTGCGGGACTTAACATAATAAATCCGCAAGAGCTCGAGAAAAGGCTTCGCGTAAAGGTTGTGCTGCTGAACAGGAGAAGGCAGAACGCGTCGGAGCTTGTGAACGCGCTGAATGAATTCTCGCGTGCGACAAAAACCAACGTGATGGAGAGGATAGCGATAGTCGAGGAGAGCAGGAAGATGAATACTCTGACGACAAACGGCCTCTCTTTGCAGAGCTCGCTTGATGGGAGCTATCTCAAAAAATTTGCAAAGAGCGCATTCGAGGCGCTGAGGGTCGCGCACATCATTGCAAGGGGCATATCTACCGGCGAGTCAAAAGGAAGGCTCTAGCGCACGCCGCGTATGTAAATTTGCGCTGGATTTGGACGCTGGCGTGGTTTCCGATAGTAAATCCGATAAACAGCGACGGAGAATAGCTTTATATACCTTTTTATGTTATATTGATAGTGATGCTGACGGACTGCAAAAAGGTCGAAAGCACAAGGTTATTAATATATTTCAGTGAATAATACTTAACACGACTATAGGTGACATGTATGGTAAAGTTCATTATAGCAAAACAACTTGTAGGGAAGAAAGTCATAACAAACGATGGTTTCGATCTGGGCAGATTCGTAGACGCAGAGATAAGCAAGGTAACTGGCAAGATTAATGTTTTGCTTGTGGAGCCTGACCCTGACAGCTCATTGGCTGCCAAGATCAAAAGCGACGATGACCAGGTGAAGGTGCCATACAACTCTGTTATGGCGGTCAACGACTACATTGTGGTTGATAGGAAAAACCTCTGATTTCCTATAGTCGGCCCATTTGGTGGTCATTATAATAGTCTGTGGAGGAGACGAAGCTGGACGCGGGGCAATTCTAGGCCCTCTTGTTATAAGCATTGTCGCTGTAAAAAGCACAAGCCTGCACAGGCTCTCCAAGATAGGGGTTCGCGACTCCAAGATACTCTCGGAGAAGCGCAGAAACCAGCTGTTTGACGAGATAAAGGCTATTGCTTCCGACATAAAGGTAGACCGCATATACGCCAGCGAGATCAACGAGGCTATGAGGAACCACATATCCCTCAACGAACTCGAGGCTGTAAGGTTCGCGGCTCTTTTTGACCAGATAGAAAGCGAGGTAGGCGCGGTGTATCTTGATTCACCGGACGTCATAGCCGAACGCTTTGGGACAAGGTTCAAGCTCTCCAGCTCCAAGTCCACGAAGGTAGTCGGGATAAAGGGCGAGAAGGTAGGCAAGGGCCTGAAATACACAAGGATTATAGCGGAGCACAAGGCTGA
>DUIS01000035.1:4830-7386 GCA_013330215.1 Microcaldota archaeon
CAAGGCTGATTCAAGGTATCCGGTCGTATCGGCAGCGAGCATAATAGCCAAGGTCACCCGCGACAGGGAGATCCAGAAGCTCGAGAAATCTCTGAAGATACCGATAGGCTCAGGCTATCCCTCGGACTACAAGACAATAGAGATCATAAAGAAGAACCTCAAGACCGGCATACTTGACGGCAACATAAGGGAGAGATGGAGCACCATGGAGCGAATAAAGCAGACAAGACTCACAAGCTTCTGATTTTAATAGTCTCTCTTCGATAAATAAGCAAGGGCCTGTGGCGCAACTTGGATAGCGCACTTGGCTTCGGACCAAGTGGTTGCGGGTTCAAAATAAACTTTTTGAAAAAAAGTTTAATCAAAAAGATTGTGAAAATCCCGTCAGGCCCGGTTATCTTAATTGGTTAGCTACAGGCCTGCCGTGCCTTACCTTGGTCGGGCGGAGCATGCTTTGCAGTACCATAGTCACATTCTCCGGACCCCTGATTATGAATTCTTCCTTTCCTAAAAAGACATTGCCCTTACTGTCCTGCTCCAGCTTTATCCCCATGGAGTTTGCAAGTGAGATGGCCTCGGAATTGGCTGTTCTTAGCTTGTTCATGTTTTTCACACAGTCTGTAAAACCCCGGTATCAATAGATAGGTCATTTATTTAAACCTATTGTCTAGTCTACCAGTTTATCACAGCAGTTTTATGGTTCCGGAGATACTTATGCGTTTGGGTTCACGGCGGAAAGCTTTAAAAGGCTTGCCGATAGAATAGTAATGTAATTGCTGTTTTTCCCGCAGTACTGCACTATGCAGGAGGGATTCAATGGATAAGGAAACGCTCGATAAGCTAAGCACATTCATCAATGAGAACAAGGGCAAACGCAAGTTCAGCCAGAGCGTCGAGCTCGCCGTAAACTTCATGGGCATAGACATGGCGAAGCAGGACAACCGCCTCAATCTGGAGGTGAAGATGCCTAACCCGAAGGGGAAGTCGCACAACGTGGTTGTCTTCGCGGATGACAAGGGCATAGTAGCCAAGGCACAGGACGCCGGGGCTAAGGTTATGCCAGGCTCTGAGATACAATCCATAGCCAACGACAAGCTCTAACTCAACGAATTGCTGCACAGCGAGCTTCTCGCGCAGCCCAGCCTCATGCCCCAGGTGGCGAAGGCCCTGGGTCAGTTCCTCGGTCCGAGGAACAAGATGCCCAGGCCTCTGATAGGCATGGACGTTGGCAAGGCTGTAGAGGAGACGGCGAGGTCGGTGTTCATAAGGAGCAAGGGCAAGTACCTGCCCACAGTACACTGCATGGTAGCTACCGAGAATATGGATGTGAACGCCATAGCAGCTAACATAGACGAGGTCGTGAACGCGATCATAAAGAGGATAGGCAAGCAGCATATACGCTCCGTGTATGCCAAGCTTACGATGAGCAAGCCGATAAGGCTTATTTGAGGTTTTGTCATGCTTACAAAGGATCAAAAGCTGAAATTCGTCGCTGAGAACAGCAAGCTGCTCAAGAGCTACAAGGTAGTTGGCATTGTGCAGCTAAGCGGCATACCAGACCGACTGCTCCAATCTACGAAGAACAGGCTAAAGGATGAGACAAGGTTCATAATAGGCAGGAAGAGCCTCCTAACTAAGATACTCGAGAGCGACACACACACCAAGAAGCTGGTGAAGGAGCTTGTCGCTACGAGCGCCATAATACTCAGCAATGAGGATCCATTCGTGCTGTACGGCAAGTTCAGGGCGAACAGCCTAAGGCTTGCGGCGAAGCCGGGCCAGATATCCCCGGAGGACGTGAGCGTAACGGCAGGCGAGACTGGCATACAGCCAGGCCAGACCGTCACTGACCTCAAGAGCGCTGGCATAGACGTGCAGATACAGAAGGGCAAGGTGGTGATATCAAAGGACAAGGTACTCGTAGCCAAGGGCGAGGCGGTGAGCCTCAAGATCTCCAAGGCGCTGCACATACTCGACATACTCCCATTCAAGGCTGTGATAGAGCCCTCTGCGCTGCTTAGCGGGGGGATGGTGTACAACAGGGCTGTGCTCGGCATAAATACAGAGAGTACGGTCCAGGAGATAAGCCTCTGCTTCAGGAGCGCGCTTGCGGTCTCGCTGGAGGCTGGGATAGTCAACGCTTATACGATAAATACGCTTATAGAAAGGGCCTACAACAGCGCCATGCACCTCGGGATCGAGTGCAAGATCTACGATTCCGGGATAATAGACATGCTGCTCGCGGATGCCGCCATGCAGGCTACATCATTGAACAGCATGGGTGAAGTCAAAGAGGAAGTCAAGGAATAATGCTAAAAACACGGTGAATATATGGAATACGTATACGCTGCGCTTCTCCTGGACGCGGCAGGAAAGGAGATAAGCGAAAAGAGCATAGAGGAAGTGGTAAAGGCCGCAGGCATGACACCTGACGCAGCACAGGCGAAGGCGATAGTCGCATCGCTGAAGGGCGTCAACATAAAGGACGTCATAAAGAATGCGCAGTCGATGCAGCATGCAGCTCCAGCACACGAGGCAGCCCCGCATCATGCAAAG
>DUIS01000077.1 GCA_013330215.1 Microcaldota archaeon
CCTTGCCCGCCGTTCGGTTCGCCCGCCGCGCCCTTTGCCGCGGACTTTGCGGCCATGCTGCATTCAGCATCAAGCCTGTCCCGGGGAGATTCGCGCATATTGACAACTCCGTGCCCCCTGAAGGTTGGCTGCCGTGCGAGAGCCTGATCCGGATACATGGCAAGTGCGGTTGCGGCCGCAACTGTAAGCACTATGCCTGGATGCTTTTTGAGCGTTTCCATTATACCACTATATAACGTTCAGCCAGACCATTTAATATCACTTTCTAATCTCACTGCTTATATCTCTTGAAGCGCTCCTCGACCTTCTTCCAGTCTATGTTTTCGACAAGCGCGCTCAGGTATGCGGCCCTGTCAGGCCCGAACTTGTGGTAGTATGCGTGCTCGAACGTATCGGCTGCAATGAGCGGCATTGAGCCGATCATCCCCCCCTGGTTGTGAACGTCGTACAGGAAGTTCCTTGTCTTGCCGTCCGTAAGCGCATCGACCGAGAAAACAGCCCAGCCCCTGCTTACCTTGCCCGTAGCTATGAAGCCCTCCTTCCAGTTATCGAAGGACCCGAAATCCTCCTTTATCCTTTTGATCACCTCCATGCTTTCGTCGTATTTGCCGTCGCCGCCCATAGTGTCCCAGTAGACCTCGTGCAGCACCATGCCGTTGCCGTTCCACGTCTCCTCGAGCTTAAGCGACCTGAATACGCTGTAGTTTGCGTTAGCCTTTGACTTGTCCACCACCTTCAGTTCGTTCTCTATCTCGTTCCTCTTGTTGACATAGCCCGCATAATGGGTGTCATGATGCCATTTGTAGGTCTCGGCATCCATAACTGCGCTTACGCTCCCTGGCGCTACCTGCATATCCTTTACCTTGTGGTCCGCATCTGTGTTTGTCATAATATCCACCCGTTAGGCTTGGCAGACAAACTATTAAAATACTCTTTTACCATTCTAATCAGTATTCTACAGATTTTACAGATGGTGCACTCATGATTGACTACAGGAGCATAGAGCAGAAATGGCAGAAGGCATGGGATGATGCAAAGGTGTTCGATCCAGAGCCTGATGAGCGGGAGCCCTTCATGATAACGGCCGCCTTCCCGTATGTCAATGCTCCGCAGCATATAGGACATATAAGGACCTACGGCACGACGGACACATACGCAAGGTACAAGAGGATGCAGGGCTTCAATGTGCTCTACCCGATGGCGCTCCACGCGACAGGAACCCCCGTCCTCGCA
Organism: Microcaldota archaeon; assembly: GCA_013330215.1. Classification (GTDB taxonomy): domain Archaea; phylum Micrarchaeota; class Micrarchaeia; order Micrarchaeales; family Micrarchaeaceae; genus UBA12276; species UBA12276 sp8261u. Next base: position 1,234 of record DUIS01000077.1, read on the forward strand.
TTCGCAAAGCGCATAGCAAACAAGGACAAAGAGCTGATAGACGAGCTGAGGATATTCCATGTTGCGGACGATGACATAATGCGGATGTCCGACCCGGAATACATAGCGAGCTATTTCGCCAAGGAGATGGAGGGCGGGATGCGCGCTGCCGGCTACAGCATAGACTGGCGCAGGAAGTTCATATCGATAGAGCCGATATTCAGCAAGTTCGTCGAATGGCAGTTCTACAAGCTAAAGGAAAAGGGCTACATAACAAGGGGGAAGCACCCGATAGGGTGGTGCACTAACGAGAAGAACGCGGTCGGGCAGCATGACACAAGGCACGATGTGCAGCCGGAGATACAGCAGGTCACTGTGGTGAAGTTCAAGGATCCGTCAAGCGGCATATTCTTCGGCTGCGCTACCTACAGGCCGGAGACGCTTTACGGGGTCACAAACATATTCGTGAACGGGAAGGCAAGGTACGTGATAGCGAATATCGACGGGAACAGGTATTACCTCACGAAAAAGGCCGCGGAGATGCTTGCCCTACAATTCAATATCGTGATAGAGAGCGAGCTTGACGGAAGCGAACTCCTATCGAAGAAGGCGGTAAACCCTATAGACAATTCTGAGGTGCCCATACTCCCTGGATTCTTTGTAAAGGAGGATACAGGCACAGGCGTAGTGATGAGCGTACCCGCTCATGCGCCCTTCGACTATGTTGCGCTGGAGCGCCTTAAGAGCGAGAATTATCCTATGCCCGAGATGCAGTACAAGAGGGTAGTTGTTGTGGAGAAGGGCGGCGACGGCATAGGGCTCGGAAGGTCGCTCAGCGATGTGAGCGCCGGACAAGCGAAGGCGGAACACCCCGAGGTGCCGGCCCTTGCCTATCTGGAATTGCTCCATGCGGACGACAAGGCGATAGATGACGTGGTGGAATTCGCAACCAAGCTGCTTTACCGTGAGGAATCGCACTGGGGCATAATGGACGTTGGCGAGTTCAAGGGGATGAAGGAGCCCGAGGCAAGGGAGCTGATAAAGGCGAAGCTGCTGAAGGAGGGCAATGCATTCAACATACACACAGTGGCCAACGATGAGCCCGTATACTGCAGGTGCGGCACTAAGGTGATAGTCAACATAGTCGACCAGTGGTTCATAAACTATGGCGACAAGAAGTGGAAGGATCTTGTAAAGGGGATGTTCCCGCACATGGCGATATATCCCGAGAAGCTGCGCCTTACCTTCGACAACCTCATAGACTGGATAGACCTAAGGGCGGCGGAGAGGTCGCAGGGGCTTGGCACGAAGTTCCCCTTCAGCGAGGGCCACATAATAGAGTCGCTTTCCGATTCGACGATCTACATGTGCTTCTACACCTTCGTGCACATAATAAGGGCAAAGGATATTCGGGTGGACCAGCTCAAGCCGGAGTTCTTCGAGTACGTGATACTTGGCAGCGGCGGTGCTGACGCTGTCGAATCGGCTACAGGCATAGATGCGGGCACCGTAAACCGCTGCAGGGAATCCTTCGAATACTGGTACAAAAACACATCGAGGCATTCCGCGCCTGACCTTGTCCCGAACCACCTCATAATGTACATATTCAACCATGTTGGCATACTGAGGAAAGAGAACTGGCCCAAGCAGATAGTGGTCAACGGCTTCGTGAACTACGAGGGCGAGAAGATGAGCAAGAGCCTGGGCAACATAATACCGGTTGTCGATGGCATAGAGAAGTACGGAGCGGACCCGCTCAGGTTCATAGAGATCGCTGGCGCGGACCTCGACACCACCACCGAGTTCAGCGCCGACGGGGTGAGCAGCGTGCACGCAAGGAACAGCTACATACTCGAGTCGATAAAATCACTCTCGTCAATGAAGAGCAAGGAGCTCTCGCACATAGACTACTGGCTCTACTCAAAGCTGAACTCGAAGATAAGGAACGCGACATCGCACATGGAGGGCATCAGCCTCAAGAGCGCCTATACCGAGATATACTACAATTCGATAAACGAGCTGAAGAGGTACATGGACCGTGGAGGCGACAACGGGATAGTGGTCAGGGAGTTCCTTGAGGACATGGTGCTCATGCTCGCGCCGATAATGCCGCACGTAGCAGAGGAGTTCTGGAGCATGCTGGGGAAGAGCACGCTAATCGCGAAGGAACGCTGGCCGATTGCGAACGATAGCATGGTAAACGAGCCGGAGGAGATGGTAGAGGAGATAATAGACAGGACCATAGACGACATAAAGCAGAGCATAGAGCTGACCGCGAAGATAGGGGCGAACAAGGAGAAGAGGCCGAGCGAGATAAAGATAATAATAGCAAGCCCATGGAAATCAAAGGCCTACAACATGCTTGTGGCGAGGAAGAACATGAAGGAGGTGATGGAGAACGGCGAGCTTGCAGGCGTGGACAAGGAGGAGCTCTCTAAGTTCCTCTCGCAGTTCATGAAGCGCATAAACATGCTTGTGGCTAGGACGGAACTGGAGGAGGGGCTGCTCCTCAGGGCATTCGTAGAGGCGGAGGAGTACATATCAGACAAGTTCGGCAATGCGAAGATAGTCGCGGAGAGCGAGAAGGACTCCAAGTCCGCAAGGGCCTCGCGCGCGCTTCCGGAAAAGCCAAGCATAGACATACTCTGGGATTGAATGGTTTCCAAAAAGGGGGGCATGGCAGGGAAGATAGACCTATTCATATTCGACTGGGACGGAACGCTGAACAGCATGCGTCTGACAATGCGCATAAACGAGGCTGTCAAGAGGGCGCTAGGTGTGTGGAACAGGGACAGCAGCATAAAGGACCTGGACAGGATGGACTACAACCTGAAGAGGCAGCTGAAGGATGAGGAGAGGAAGCTCGACGTGCTCACCTTCCTGTTCGACATATTCCTTAACTTCAGCAGGCCGAAGCTACACAACGACTCGGTAGAGCTGCTCAAGAAGCTTAGGGCGCGCCACAAGAGGATCGCCGTGCTCTCGAACGGGAGGAGCCAGCGGCTCATCAAGGAAATAAAGTACCTCGGCATAGGCGACTACTTCGACTCTGTGGTAAGCGGCAGGCACATACACGAGATGAAGCCCAACCCCACGGGGCTGAGAGCGATAGTAAAGGATTTCAAGGCTGACCCAAAGAGGACTGTGTACATAGGCGACATGGTTGATGATGTCATAACGGCCAAGCTCGCAAAGGTGAGGTCGTGCGCGGTGGCGAACGGCTTCGACAGCTACCACAAGCTGAGGAGCATAAAGCCGGATTACCTCTTCAGAAGCATAGAGGAGCTCAACAGGGCGGTGTAGGAAGAATTGGGACCGTGTCCTTAATCAACCGCTAAGATAGGTGAGTACTTTTAGGTACATGACCTCCAATATTTCGAGCCCTGACCCCTCCAGCGTGTGGCCCGTGGTTTTTGCCATATCCGGGCCGCACCAAATGCAATCGTATGTGGTAGGAATTCCGTAATCCTTTCGCAGCAATTCTAACTTAGGCTCGCCCACCACAAATTCCAAATGGCAACCCATCAACGTGATTTTGCATGGCATCAGATCTTCCAGGCTCATGTCTCTAAGCAGGGCATAGCTTATAGCTTTTCCGTCCCTTGCAATACTGATTCTTGGCCCTTTCTCGCCCTTCGGCGTTGAAAACGCGTATATCAATGCATCTTCCACAGCTATAGGTCTTCTATCTAGCAGATTTTTGTTTACTGTTGCCATTAAATCACTATTGTAGTTTATTCAATAGACCGAAATATATAAACGTTCCTGCACGGCGCTATGGGATTTATTATCAGGCGCTTGGCATCTGCCTTAGGAGTTGCGCATGCATCCTCCCTAGCTCGTTCAGGACTATTGACCTTACCTCTTCTACAGGGCTTGCGGAAGTGGAGACAGGCAGGAGGTTTTCCGCAATCAGTACCGCATCCTTTACCTTCCCGTGCTTGAAGCACATCTCGAGCAGACCTGTGGTCAATCCGAGTATGTCTTGCAGGTCTGTGTGATTTATGTCAGGATACAGGGAAAGATTCTCTATAAAGCATGATATGCCGGACACCACTCTTGCCTGCACCTTTAGGTCTTCGGCGGTCTGCTCTCCGGTGCGTGTGGGAATGGCAGTTGCCATCTTTATAAACCGGAGTACGGCGTCGCTGCCCCTCTTGTCCCATTTGCCTGACACAACGTTCCTTACTATGCCAGAGGCGCCCGAGAGGACAGACTGGCTTCCCGCTGATGGCTTATTTCCGACAAGCGTGCTTTCTACCAAACCTGCCAGCGGGAGGATCACACCGACCCCAACCCGATTATCCCTTAGGAACGTGATATAGCCCACGACAGTTTCTCCGTTATCGCTGAACCCGCGAGCAAGCCTGTACACCTTTGAGGCAGCCCTTCCCTCAACATCCCTAGTTGCCATTTTATTACCATTAGACTAATCGCTCTTGCCCATATATAAGACTTATGTGCCGTTGGGAAAGGCTTTTAAACCTAATCATTCAAAACCTCTATGAATATACGGAGTAAGGCGTAACAGCTAATTCTACGTATGAGCAAAAGATGAAATGAGAAATGAAGGAGAAAGCGGAGGAGACTTCGGAGAAAGGAGAGGCGGACATGGCGGTGGCCGTGGAGAAGGAAGGCGCGGCATGAGCATGAATCCAAACTACTTTTTGCCAAAACCTGTAAAGGTCGGCGATGAGGTAGAAGTGAAGGTAGAGGCTGTCGCATCAAAGGGCGATGGAATAGCAAAGAAGGACGGATTTGTAATCTTTGTAAAGGGCGCAAAGGAAGGCGAAACCATAAAGGTTAGGATCACGGACGTAAAGGCTAGATTCGCTATCGGCGAGATAATCGTATAAGCGCAGCAACTAATTTTAATTTTTTTATTTTTAATATTTATGTATCGTATAGGTTAGCTATGCTTCGATGAGGGATGTTTGCATGAGCGGGCAGGAAGTTGAGGAAAAATGGGGGAAGCACTGGGCAGACGAGAAGCTATTCCTATTCGACGAAAAATCAGACAGGCCGATGTACC
>DUIS01000027.1:0-329 GCA_013330215.1 Microcaldota archaeon
AATGCCGATGTATTTGCCTTTGCAGGAGCACAGGTGAAAAAGGCGATGGAGGTAACATACGAATTGGGCGGCCTGGGATATGTCTTCTGGGGAGGGCGTGAGGGATACGACACGCTACTTAATACAGATATGAAGAGGGAGCTCGATCATCTGGCATACGGTCTGCATGCGGCTGTAGATTATAAAGTGGTGATTGGGTTTGATGGCCAATTCTACATAGAGCCAAAACCCAAGGAACCGACAAAGCACCAATACGATTCGGATGCCGCCGCATGCCTGAACTTCCTGCGCCAATACGGGCTTATTGATGACTTCAAGCTCAACCTTGA
>DUIS01000027.1:394-2739 GCA_013330215.1 Microcaldota archaeon
CGACTTCAAGCTCAACCTTGAGACAAACCATGCGCAGCTTGCAGGTCATTCCATGCAGCATGAGATGGAGGTAGCCATAGCTGCAGGAAGGCTAGGGTCCATAGACGCAAATGTTGGCGATGAGTTCCTGGGCTGGGACACTGACCAGTTCCTGAAGAACAGGCAGACGACAACAGAGATCATGCTGGGCATCATGAAGATGGGCGGCTTCACCACTGGTGGGCTGAACTTTGACGCGAAGGTGCGGAGGGCAAGCTTTATGCCGATTGACCTGTTCTATGCGCATATCGGCAGCATGGACGCATTCGCACGTGGCCTAAAGGCAGCCTCATTAATACGCAAAGACGGGCGCATCGACGGCTTCTTAAGGGAACGCTATAGCTCGTGGGACAGCGGATTCGGCGGACGTGTGGAGGCATCACTGGTTAAGATGGGGCTTAAAGATTGCGAGGCGCACATACTGCGTAATGGCGGCAATGCGAAGCACAACGAGAGCGGGCGGCAGGAGTGTCTTGAGAACATATTCGCCGATTCGTTGGATAGTAGATTAATCAGGTAAACATCTTTGCCTCGGGTAAAACTGAGGCGCCGCCTTTAAGCACCGCCATAGAACTACCAGCAGACGTGAGTCTTCTAGACGGGACTACAGCAATACTTAAGTATTTCCCATGCCACAATATAGTGTGGTAAATTTGTTAAGGCCCCAGCGGGAACAGTGAAAACCATCCATACAAGAGTGAAATTAATGCTGCGTACAATAGAACCGAATAAAGCCGAAACGGGCTCCTTTCTGAAAAGGATGCTGAGAAAGGATAGCGCAGCGTATGCCTACATTGTAGATACGGCCTCGACACTGGCTTTCTATATTCCGGTATGTACGGCCGAAGAGGTGTGGATTGCGGGCATGAGTCTTGGACAGTCACTAAAAACACGCGCATTGGGCATAGTAACCACTTCTATCTTCGGCAGACCGTACGGAAAATTCCGGGATTATGCCTTTAAGACGACAAAAACTACAGACAGCAGCAGCTTTTTAAGAAAAGCGGTCGTGGATACGTCGGCGTTGATGGTATTTTGGATGCCGATGTATGTCGGGCAGATGTATCTTGCTGGCGCAAGCAAGAGGAGCATAATAATAGCTTCGGCGATAGCAGTTCCACTCTCATTAGTAGAGGGAAGGCCTTTTGGAATGTTTATGGACTGGATGCGGAAGAAGGCTGGATTAAAATCCGCAACAAAAATGGTTGACACACCGCAAAACAGTATTTAAAGAGATTATGTTGGAATTTCTAGGATATTGTTGGAATGGCTGATTATCTCTTAGAAATGCATCTCAGCAATGCTTAAATATTTCCAAAATCATAAATCTATGTGATAAATATGGCGTCTAAGCTGATAGGCCAAACAAATTTACCTGTTAGATCAGACGCTGGACCGACCTCCTTATTGAGAGAGGAAAAACCAGCCACAACTAGAATGTGCGAGGGCTTGACCGAATCTGAGTTAAAGACGAAAGAGAATATTCGCCGATTCGTCTCGGAAAGTTGGGACGAGTGCGTTTTCCAACAGCCTGCAACATACTTGAGAATGATCTGGTATGATCTTTTCGATCCAAGTAGTGATAAGGGGGTCAAGGCTGCTAGCTACGCGGCCTCAAGGCAGCTCTTTGAATTGTTCATGTACACTCATGTTACTGATCTGGCTAAGGCCCTATCGGATAACAAGGACCTAAATGCTACATCCGTTCCAAGAAACTATGAGGAACATCAGAATTTGGTTGAATTGGTTTCATTAATACCGCAAGGAGACCATTTTGTTGTTCCGATAATGTGCAGCGGTGTCACCACAGGCGCATTCATCAATTATTATTTAAAAAAGAGTTCGCGGTCGTTGGGGTTTGCCTTGTCAGGTTATTCAAACGGCACGTGGACACGGGTACCTAACTGGTACAAGGATAGGGTTCATATCGCAGAACAGGATATTGAGCTTATAAGGGCAAACAGGGACAGGCAGTTTCTTTTGGTCGATGAACGCACTGATACTGGGACAACGATTTCCGCAATTACTGCCGAGCTGGAGCATTTTGGCGTTAAAAGGATCAACAGCCTAATAACCCCAAGAACCTTCAAAGATTGGTATGGTTGCACCTCTGACTATACCTCGTACCAGTAATATGGAATTCAGAGAGAATCCAATGCCCGAAATCAGGATTCCATTATAACGGAATGAAAATGCATTCTTTGAAAAGCATCGATTCCGGATTTATGGAATTCGCACATGGTTTGGTGAAGGGGGCCCTATTATTCGAAATGTTGGCCCACAAAGAACAGCTTTTCCTCGGAGGG
>DUIS01000027.1:2874-7349 GCA_013330215.1 Microcaldota archaeon
GTCTCTAGAATACCGGAAGTGAGGGAGAAGTGCCTCACCGACGACAAATTTATGCGTTGATTTGAGCGCTGCCTGCGTTAATTTTTTTCTCTGACACATTTACATGTTGCAAAGATTCGTTCTATACGGTGCAAATAAAGAGAAGATTAGAATTTCTAAGAGAAAGTTAGAAATACTAATAGTATTTCTTGCTTACTTGCCAATTACAGCGCGCTGTCACCAGTTATGATCCGCCTTGCAGTTTCTCTTATCATGTACGTAGGCGGCAGGAGGATGAACATGTCATAACCCGACCTTCTCAGATAATCATAAAAGGGATTGGCATCCCTGCTCCAGACAGGTGTGTTGTAGGTTCTTTCCAATTCATCTAGCGTCTTGTTTATGGCAGAGGGAGTGTGGATCACATTTCTTCCGGGAATATAACCGACTTGGCGTATTGCTTCTTTTAATTCGGCCAACTTCTTTGCACGCGTTACTAACCTTTCCTTAACCTCATCATCTAGGCACGATGATGGTCTTGTCATCATTTGATCACAATCTGATTATTGGTTTTTAATATAAATACCCTTCGGCTTTCAGCGGCTCCGTGCTTTTCTAAGATAAACTTGGAATTACTTAAACATTTCCGGATTGTTGCATTTTCTGCGGGAAATCGTACAAAAGCTTTATCTATTTGCCACATCATATACAACTCAATGTGATAGATGGTATGCATGGAGCGGCTGCTTAAAAAGACCGATACACTTGTTATGGGGACTCCAGAGCATGCGACGGCTGTGGCATGGAATAACGTGGTAAGGGATATTGCCAGTCATATGAGGATGCTTAATTTTGTACAGGTTGATCTCGTCTCGGAAAGACATGGCGTGACCAGGGCGCAATTGGAGGTGATTGCAGTCAGTGTTGCGGATATGCTAATTAAGGACGGGGACGTGACTAGTTTTGACAAGGTCTTCGATAGGTATATAGGTCCTAAGAAATTAGAGGAACTCGCAAGGCTGTAGCCGAGAGTCCTCAGCATGCTTACTGTTTTGCATTCCTGAGCATGCCTTTTCTTGCCTCAAGTATATCCGCTACGCTTTTATTGTCGATAGCGCGCCTGAGCCCGAGTATGCCAGGCATCTTCGCGAACCTCTCAAACACCGGGCCGTACGAGGCACACTGCGCCAGGCTGTGCGCAACCGAATGGCCAAGCCTTCCAGGCGCAAGCCTTAGCAGTCCATCATGCTTCAGCATCTCAAGATGCACTAGCGGCGCGCCGCCCATGACAAACTCTATGGCCTTGGAGTAGGCAGTATCGCCGTAGCCTTCCTCGATCAACCTTTCGAATCCGCCGGTCTCTAGCGAAGTAAGCATGTCGAGCTGCTCCTGGACATGCGCCGAATCCTTTCGAATCCTTTGTGTAATTCCACTCATACTCATCTCATCACCTAGCTAAGCGAGAATCGCTGACATTCTATCAATAATACCTCTCATGTTCAGATATAAATACATTGCCAATAGCAAAATAAATGGCGATTGCAAAGGCTTGGTGGTTTTCTGGAACTGAAAATGTGCAGGAGCGTAAAAAGGGACGGCATAACGGCGGTTCTGATCAACAAAAGGAGGATACTCCTGCTCAAGAGGCTCAATGCCCCATTGATGTCGCATCCTGGCAGGTGGTCTTTCCTCAGCGGGGGGCGCGATAAGGGCGAGAGGTACCTTCAGACCGCATACAAGGAGATATTTGAGGAGACAAAGATCCCTGCAGAACGCTTGACCCTTCTCGACGGCAATTCGATAATAGTACTCAAGGACGAGGGGAAGGGGCTGAAATGGCCGAACAGGTTTTTCATATTCCGCGTGTCCAGCAGGGCTGTGAAGCTCAACGTGGAGAATACGGATTACAAATGGGTCAGTTTCGACCAGGTCTGCAATAACCGGGACATAGACAAGATGATATATGACAAGGGGAAGGTCTTCTCGCGCGTAAGAAAGTCATTATAAATGATAAATGCAATATATGCGTAACAGTTAATGTGGGGCATAGTATGGAAATTGACAGGGAAGTCGGCGATGTAGCAAACCAAATAGTCGAAGCGGCATTAAGATGCCACGATGCGGAGATCATAAAAAAGATAAGAGTCGGGGAAAGTGAGTGCAAAAACGAGCTGCTCTTCTTCATAAAGCCCGAGGTATTCCTCCTTGATAATATTTCTGACATGATAAAGATAACTGAGATGATGCTTCTTGACCTCTATAAATTCGGGGTCAAAATAGACGGCATATGCGCTGTCAATGGAAGCGTCCTGGACAAGTACAATATCATGAGCAAACATTACAGGTTCATAAATATCATATCCAACTCCGCCTCTGTGGCGCTGGATTCCGACACCAAGAGGAAGATAGAGGAAGCATACGGCCTTTCCCCCGGCAAATACACGGTGCTGGGAGGGCACGAGTACCTCAAGGAATACAGCAGAGAGACGCCGGAGAGCCTTGACAAGGCGTGGTTCGAGGAGAAATCCGTAAAGATAAGGAGCGGCCTGTACACAAGGCACATCAAGAAGGACGGCCGTGACATAGTCCTGGTAAACGGATTCCATCCCAAGCAGCTGTTCCATTTTACTAACCCATCGCACAGGATAGTGCTAATGCTCCTTCATGCGGATACAAAGTGGTCGACGCTGAAGAACGAGATGGTGGGCGCCACCTTCCCGGAAAAGGCCGCTCCGGATTCGATGCGCGGCGAACTCTACAAGAACGCAAAGGACTACGGCCTGAAGTCGGTAACAGTAGAAAACAACTGCATGCACCTATCCGCCGGGCCGTTCGAAGCGATGGCAGAGGTTGTGAACTTCTTTTCCGCAATAACCAAAATGGACATCAAGAAAGAGCGGCCGCTCATGCTGAAGAAGATGCTCTCGGCTGGCATAGACTACGGGATCACGATAAAAACGCTTGACAATCCTGAAATCGAGTACAGGTCAAAACGGACTGATCTCTTCACCGCGACGGAGGAGATGGACAGCGATGAGGCGATATCACTGTTTAAGGAGACGCTGAAGGCAGGAAAACAAGAGGGGGAGATATAGATGGATACGAAAAACATGAAGAGCGTGCAAAGAAATCCGGAACCAGGATCTGAAGGGTTTATCGCGATGCGCAGAGGGCTGACAAACCAGGAAAAGAGGGAGCTTGCATTCAGGCTTGTTGATGACCCGCGCACACCATCAGGTCTGCTCAGTTATATTGAGGACCAGCACTGGAAGGACCGGGAGTTAATGGAGAAGCTCCGCAGGCATCCCTCCTATGAACCGAAACCTGAGAGCCTGCGCAGGATTATGGAGTAAAAAGCAAAGGCGTTGCTTAGGTTCGTGCACCCTTAGCTGGTGTACCTGAGCTCCTCGCTCATCATCTCTGGGTTCCAGAGAGGGTCCCATACAAGCTCCAGCTCAACCTTGCCCACGCCCTCTATCGCCTCTATCCTGAGCTGCGCGTCGGCCATTATTATGCTCGTGACAGGGCACATCGGCGATGTCATGGTAAGTGTAAGCTTGACGTCCTTGCCGTCGTTTACCTTGATGCCGTAGATCAGACCTATGTCGACTATGTTGGCGCCCAGCTCTGGGTCCACGCACTGGTGCAGCACGTTCACTACGTCTCCTGCCTTCACCATCTCATCCAGTATTGGTTTGCTTGCAAAATACTTAAAACCTTGCATCCAAATCTATCTTGCTTTGGTGTGGATATGGCAAAGGTGCTTGCTGCAAAGCTCTCAGAACTCGCTCCTGGGAGCATGAAGAAGGTCGTGGTGGAAGGAATGGACGACATAGTGGTTGCGAACGTTGGCGGTAAGATCTATGCCATGCGCGGCGTGTGCAACCATCAGGGAGGGCCGCTTTCGGAGGGAGAGCTCAACGGCAATGTGATAACATGCCCGTGGCACGGCGCGCAATGGGACGTGACTACAGGAAAGCTCGTGGAGTTCCCGCTGCCGCTTGACGACGAGAGGAAGTACAAGGCAACAGTGGAGGGCGGCGATGTCTTTATTGAGGTGTAGCCAGCACCGCCTTGCAATACGTATTTAAAGCTTGTCAGATATTAGTTTAGTGGTAGGGATATGGCAGTGAGGAATATAGACGTGACAATACGTTACGCTTACGTAAGGCTTAAGAGAAGGCTTGAGCTCTACTTTACACTCTGGTTCCTCGCGCTTCTTGCTGGTGTCAGCCTAATAATAGACAGCATATTCATAGACCCTACGGCAACGTCGCTCAGGCTCTGGTCCGTAATCCTTGTGATCCTTCTCGCAATAAAACTCGCCTACGATTCCGCGACCAAGATGAAGAGGGAGTACATCGAGTTCAGGGACGAGAACAAACTGACGGACGAAATTCTAAGGTCTATCTAACCATTGCGGTTTTCAGGTTCTTGCTTAGCGGCTTCTTTTAAAGCTCCTCTTGCCCCACAACCTGCCTGGCGGGTCATACACC
>DUIS01000014.1 GCA_013330215.1 Microcaldota archaeon
GCCGGGATAATATGTAAGCTCGCTGCCGGTCCTCAACGGATCAGCTACTGTTATGAATAGATCCGGTTTCACGAACGGCGCATCGTTATTCCCTCCATCCCAGAGTATTATGTCAGCCTCTTTTTCCGCAGCACGAAGTATCTTCTCATAGTCCCCTCCGGCAAAAACAACAAAGCGGTTCTTTATGTGCGGTTCGTAATCCTCCCTCTCCTCTATCGTTGTCTTGTACCTGTCGAGGTCTTTTATTGTGGCGAATCTCTCGACAACCTCATTTTTTAGGATTCCGTAAGGCATCGGATGCCTTATTATCACGATCTTTTTGCCGAGTCCGCGCAGCAGCTTTGCCACATACCTGGTCGTCTGGCTCTTTCCGACACCGGTCCTTACGCCGCAGATCGCGATTACGGGCTTTGTCGATTTCAGCATCGTCCTTTCGGGAGCCACGATCCAAAAGTCCGATCCGGCAGCATTGGCAATGCTCGCTTTCTTCATTACGTCATTGTATGGAAGATCGCTGTACGAGATTATGCAAATGTCAACCTTGTAGCGCTTTATCAGGAATGCCAGTTCAGATTCATCATAGGTCTTTATCCCCTCAGGATACAGTTTCCCGCTTAATTCCTTAGGATAAACCCTGTTAGATATGAAAGGGATCTGGTTTGCGGTAAAGCAAACGACCTCATAATCCGGATTATTCTTAAAAAGCATGTTGAAGTTCTGGTAATCCCTCCCAGCCGCCCCTATAATTATAACCCGTTTTCGCTCCAACCAACCTACCTGTCTCTAATAGATAGATTTGATACCTTCATACCTTAATATCTTTGGTAGGCTGCCAGAAATATCTATTTTGTGTCCGCAGTTCTTGCACTTATTGCCCTTATCAAGACCTGACCCGGTTATGTAGAAGCCGGTCCTTTCTATCACGGCAGAACCGCAACCAGGGCAGTATGTGCTCTCATAGGGGTTTCCTGGCACATTTCCTATATAAACATAACCAAGGCCGTTTTTCTTTGCAACGTCGTAGTGGGCCTTGAGCATCGGATACGGGGTCTCAACCGAATCGAGCATCTTGTAATCGGGCTGGAAGCGGGTAAAGTGGACCGGGGTATTTCTGCCAAGGTTGTCTTTAATCCAGCGGGTTAGCTCATCACAGGCTTTCAGCGAATCCCCCACAGCAGGTATCACCAAATCGGTAATCTCTAAATGAACGCCTGCTTTCTTAAGTGACAAAAGAGCCTCCTTTATCTGGTCTGCAGAGGCAACAACCTCGTATTTATTGGAGAACTTCTGCTCCGCATTGCCCTTGAAATTTATTACCGCCGCATCAATGAGCCCCTTCATGCTCTCTACAGCCTCACTCGTCATATAGCCGTTCGTGACAAAAACATTGTAAAGGCCCTTCCGATGCGCTATCTTAGCGACATCCAGTGCATACTCCATGAAGATTGTCGGTTCATTATAAGTATAGGCAATGCCCTGCGCATTATTCTCGATTGCAAGCGCGACTGCTTCCTCCGGACTGACATCAACACCCTTCATTTCCCTGTCCTTTGAGATATTATGGTTCTGGCAGAACATGCAGCCCCAATTGCAAGAGGATGTCCCTATCCCGAAAACATAACTGCCAGGCATGAACTGGTTAAATGGCTTCTTCTCTATGGGGTCTACCTGCATAGCCTCCAGCCTGCCGTAATTAGCAAGGTGAAGCCTTCCCCCGACGTTCTGCCTCACATAGCAGAATCCTCTCGACCCGTCTGGTATTCTGCACCTCCTTGCACATGCAGTGCACTCTACCTTCCCACCGTCCAGCTTCTTCCATAACCGCGCAATAGTGTCCAAATGTATCAATAGTTTTAGGCATCTGAAATATTTATACGTTCTTAAAAACAGGCCAAAAAAAGGGACCACAGAAAGGGTTTTAAAGCTGAAAAATAAAGTATAATTACCACGATTTAACTACTGGTAAGTATGGGGAATAACGAATACAGCGCAAAGGACATAATAGCGCTTTCTGGGCCGGAAGGGGTGAGGAAAAGACCCGCAATGTACATAGGGTCAACCGGCAGCAAAGGCTTCATCCACCTGCTCTACGAAGTGCTCGATAATTCAATAGACGAGGCGCAAGCAGGCCATGCAAAAGACATCAAGATAACCCTGAGCAAGGAAGAGGATGTTGATGTCGCAGAGGTGGGCGACAACGGCAGGGGAATCCCTGTAGACATTATGGAAAAGGAGGGCAGACCAGCCCTGGAAGTGATAATGACCTCATTGCATACTGGCGGCAAATTCACCAACAAGGCATACAAGGTTTCAGGAGGGCTACACGGGGTCGGCCTTACCGTAGTGAACTCACTTTCGGAATACACCGAAGTCACCGTAAGAAAAGAGGGTAAAATATATCAGCAGCGATTTGTCAGGGGCGCTATAGAAACCCCGTTAGAGATCGTTGGTACAACGGACGAAGGCGATACCGGAACAACGGTTAGATTTAAGCCAGACGCAACAATATTCTCCGCAAGAAGTTTTGACTCAATCGAACTAAACGAGCGCCTTAAGGAGCTCGCATACCTGAATCCCGGAGTAAAAATAAACCTTGTTGACAAAAGAGATCCAACCAACGAAAAGGCAACGCTCTACTTTTCAGACAACGGTATACCAGATTTTCTCGAATTCGTAAGGGGGGACAGGGAATCGTTGACAAAACCCATCATAATAAGCAAGCAAACTGATTCGGTCAAGATAGACCTGGGCATGCAGTACATCAACAGCTACTCCGAGGACGTGCTCTCGTTTGTCAATAAGATAAGGACCCCGGAAGGCGGAACCCACGTTATCGGGTTCAGGTCAGCACTAACAAGGGCGATAACAAACTACATGCAGAAGAACACAAAGAAGCTGGGCAGGCAGCAGGCTGAGGTGGAAGGGGAAGACACAAGGGAGGGACTCCTTGCAATAATATCCATATCGATGCAGAATCCCGAGTTCGAAGGTCAGACAAAAGAGAAGCTGGGCAACACGACAATAAAAAGCGCAGTCGACAGCGTTCTTTATGCCGGGCTATCCACATACCTGGAAGAAAACCCCCAGGACGCAACCAACATCATCAGAAAAATACTTACCGCCGCCGAAGCAAGGGAATCTGCAAGGCGCGCAAGGGAACTGGCAAGAAAGAAAAGCCTATTCGAGGGCTCAATACTTCCGGGAAAGCTGGCGGACTGCACCGAAGACGATCCTGAAAAGTCGGAGATATTCATAGTCGAAGGCCCATCCGCAGGCGGGTCAGCAAAGGAGGGAAGGGACAGGAAATACCAGGCAATACTCCCGCTAAAAGGTAAAATCCTGAACGTCGAGAAGGCGTCAGAAGAAAAGCTTTTCAATAATGCCGAACTGCACACAATGGTGACCGCATTCGGTGTCGGGATAAAAGAGGGGTTCAATCTTGAGAACCTAAGGTACCACAAAATAATACTTCTCACAGACGCCGACGTTGACGGAAGCCACATACGAACCCTCCTACTCACTTTTCTATACAGGTACATGCGTCCATTGATAGAAAAGGGCAACATCTTCATCGCACAGCCGCCACTTTACAAAGTGACCCGCGGCAAGGAATCAAAATATTTCTACTCGGACGCAGAGTTAAACAAAACAATGCAGGAACACGGCGGCAAAGCCGCGGTGCAGCGGTACAAGGGACTCGGAGAAATGGACTCGGAAGAGCTGTGGGCGACGACGATGAACCCGGAAAACAGGGTTCTTAGGAAAATAAACATAAAGGACGCAAGGATTGCGGACGCGATATTCACAACGTTGATGGGGGTCGACGTAGAACAAAGGCGGCACTACCTGGAAGAGCATTCCACCGAAGTGACGTTCCTTGATATATGATTGATGTTTATGGAAGAGATAATCCAGTCTGACGTTGAGAACGAGATGCAGACTAGTTACATAAGCTATGCCATGAGCGTAATCGTAGGCAGGGCTCTGCCAGATGCTCGCGACGGCCTGAAGCCCGCCCAAAGAAGGATACTCTTCTCAATGTACAAGCTCAACAACACCCATGACCAGCCAACAAAGAAAAGCGCAAAAATAATCGGACATGTAATAGGTACCTACCATCCGCACGGAGACGCCGCGGCCTATGAGGTGCTTGTAAGAATGGCACAACCGTTCTCCATGAACTACACACTGGTTGAAGGACAGGGAAATATGGGCTCTATCGACGGGGATCCACCAGCCGCGCAGAGGTATACTGAGGTAAGATTAAGCAAAATAGCGGAGGAGGTTATCGCAGATCTTGAAAAGCAGTCAGTTCCATTTGTCCCGAATTTCGATAACACCGAAGAAGAGCCGCTGCTCCTACCCACAAGAATCCCGAACCTGCTCATCAACGGCGCATCTGGAATTGCCGTAGGTGTCGCAACAAATATACTGCCGCACAACCTCTCCGAAATCTCTGAGGCTGTAATAGCATACATAAAGAACAGGGATATCACGCCGCAAGAGTTGCTCCAGTATGTGCAAGGCCCAGATTTCCCGACAGGCGGAACCGTGTTCTACAACAATGCGCTCGTCTCCTCCTACATAACCGGAAGAGGGAGCGTCACAATAAGGGGAAAGATAAAATTCGAAAAGATAAAGAACAAGAACGCGATAATAATTACCGAGATACCTTACACGGTTAACAAGGCGACAATGGTAGAAAACATCGCGACCCTGGTCAGGGACAAGACTATACAGGGGATATCCGGTCTTAGGGATGAAAGCGGCAAGGAGGGGATAAGAGTCGTAGTGGAATTGAAGCAGGATGCAGATACGGACGTCATGCTCAACATGCTTTACAAGCACACGCAGCTCGAGATATCGCTCCCAGTGATGAACATCGCAGTCATAGGCAACAACCTTGTGACGCTGAACCTCAGGCAATTCATAAAGATATTTGTGGACCACAGGATAGATGTGATAAGGAAGAGGTCGGAATTCGACCTCAAGATCGCGACAGACAGGCTGCACATCGTTGAGGGGCTGCTCGTAGCGGTAATGGATATAGAAAACGTAATCACCACAATCAAGGCTAGCAAGGACGTAAGAGAAGCGAGGGAGACGCTGACCAAGAACTACCAAATAAGCGAAAAGCAGGCAAGCGCCATACTTGACATGAAACTGAGCAGGCTCACAAGCCTGGAGATCGGCTCTTTAGAGAAAGAAAAGGTGGAACTCACAGGCACAATCACCGACCTCAGCGGCATACTTGCCGATGAGAGCAAGATATACGGGATAATAAGCGAGGAAACAGCCCGCATAGAGGGCAAATACGGGAGGGAAAGGCGCACAACGATAGACCACAATGCGCCAGAGAAGGACCTGGACAGGGAGGACCTCATAATAGACGCGGAGACAAGCGTAATACTCACGAGCAACAACTACATCAAGCGCATACCGACCAATGTATACCGCTCACAGGACAGGGGAGGCAAGGGTGTAATAGCGATACAGCTGAAGGAGGGTGACTTCGTAAAGGAGATTATCTCCTGCAGGCTCAAGGATTACCTCCTCATAATATCTAGCAAGGGGAGGGCATACTGGCTAAAGGCCTACTTGGTTCCGGAGGAAGGGCGATACGGCGGCGGAAAGGCGACGGTCAACCTGATAAAGCTCAGCGAAGGGGAGAAGGTCGCTAACATAATAAATACAAAGGAATTCTCCAGCTCCTTCCTTGTATTCATAACATCAAAAGGCAAGATAAAGAGGATACGCGCAGAGAAGTTCTCCAGGCCCAGGGCGAACGGCATAAAGGCGATACCGATAAACGAGAGCGACGAACTGGCCGACGTCTGCCTCTGCGATGGCAAGTCGGAATTATTCATAGTGACCAAGATGGGCAAGGCGCTCAGGTTCAAGGAAAGTGACATAAGACCGATGAGCAGGATCGCACATGGTGTGCGTGGGATAAGGCTAAACCCGAACGACAAGGTGATAA
>DUIS01000008.1 GCA_013330215.1 Microcaldota archaeon
CTGCAGCATGGGACCATACTTTACAACCTCGAGATGGCAAAGATGTTCAGCCTGCTCAAGATAAGCAAGGAGAAGATATCGGATAAGCTGATAAAGAGCGTAGAGGATAGGGTGACCTGCGTTTCAAGATATTCTGACATAACAATCGACGGGCTTTACAGGGAGCTCGTGCGGGCCTTTTCAGACGGCAAGGACCACTATATCGGCAGCTACACTGAAGCCGAGAAGGTGTGGGGGGAGGGACTGGAAAGCTCTGTTTACGGGTCTGACGACTGGAATTTCAGCAGATAGCGCTGCTTCCGTTTACTAATCTTTTGATGAAGAACTCCCCTGCCTTGTATGAGCTTCTTACAAACGGCCCTGAAGCAACATATAGGAAGCCCAGCTTGAGAGCCTTTTCCTTAAGATAGGCAAACATTTCTGGCTTGATGTACTCCTGCACCCCTATTTGGGATTTTGTCGGGCGTAGATACTGCCCGATTGCAAGAAAGTCAACTCCTACATTCCTCAAATCAGTCATTGACTGCGTTATTTCGTCCTCTGTCTCCCCAAGACCTAGCATTATCGCGGATTTTGTGTAGATGCGGCTGTCTATCCCTTTTATCACCTTAAGCACTGCAAGTGACTGTGAATACTTCGCGCGGCCATCCCTGACCTTTGGGGAAAGCCGCTCAACAGTCTCTATGTTGTGCCCTATCACGTCGGGTTTTGCTGCTGCGACGGTGGCGAGGCATTCCCTGCTGCCCTTGAAATCAGGTATAAGCAGTTCCACGGTGGTGTTGGGGTTCTCCATTTTTATCTCTCTTATGCAATTGGCAAAATGTCCTGCTCCCTGATCAGGCAGGTCGTCCCTGCACACGGAGGTTATTACAACGTAGTCCAGGCCCCATTCGCGTATCGCTAGCGCAAGCTTGCTAGGCTCGGAATGGTCTATGCCTGCGCCTTTTGCCATCTTCGAGATTGAGCAGAACCTGCACCCCCTTGTGCAAAGGTCGCCGAGTATCATGAAGGTTGCTGTACCTATGCTCCAGCAATCAGTTATGTTGGGGCATTTTGCCTCGACACATACCGTGTGCAGGCCCAGAGCGCCGACTGTGTCTTTTATCTTTGAGTATTTTTCTGTCGATGCCGGCTTTATGGTAAGCCATTCAGGTTTCATTCTCTCTGTTATGGGTTCCAATAGAAAATATAATAATCTGCCCGAAAACTAAGTGGAGGTAGGTGTATTGTTTGGTAGAATTTGCGGGTACCGAGCATTAGATATCTGGGTTTTATGTCTTTTTCCCAGGCGTTACGTATAACGCTATAAATTATTTTAATCTCGACTTTGGCGCTGCCTTACAAGTCTTTTAACCCTTTGGGATAATCTTTCGTCTCCCCTTTCCAAAACTTCTTCTGGAACCCCTTTGTTTCTTAAAATTCCCTTGTGTAATTCGTAAACCGTTATGGTAATTTCTAGTTCGCTCGGTGTTTCTACAATTGTTCTTGCTGCATTTACTATATTCCATCTATAATGGGCTGCCGGAGTCATATCAAATCCTAAACTGACCCTGGGGGTTTGTTTGGTTTCGTCTATACTGATTGTGGCAATTGGTGATTGTTTTTTCATTTCATCACAACTATGTTGCGTTTCTTATAATATATAAATATTTCTAATTACTTTGTCGTCGGCTTGGTGTCGTAATCTGCGGGTACCGGGATTTGAACCCGGGTTGCAAACTTGGGAAGCTTACGCTTTATAAATTTGCGTCCTACCAGGCTAGACTATGCCCGCATTTATAAGTACTTATCAAGTTCTTCTCTTTTTGGCACATATCCTAGGTTCTTAAAGTATAATAATCTTGTAATATTTTTCTTGTTCGAGAACCCTATCTCGTCGAAGTACTTGTTAACGTCTTTTTGACCCTGGATTCTTACGGCCTTATTGCTTGCAGGAGATCCGCTTTTAGAGGATTTAAATCCTAGTATAGCTATTGCTTTTGTAAATGTTAATAAGAGTGGTTTTGAGTTGCTTGTAAATTCGATTATGCATCTTGAGTAGCCTTTTTGTTTATGGAAGACTCCGCCGTCAGTATCGACCAGGCCGCGTATGCACCATTTTAGTAAAGTTGGGTTCGCCAGTATAAATTCCGGGATCTGAGCACCGTTAGTGACCTTGTTGCCTGTCATTAGACCGGTATCGTTCAAAAACTTAACAAGTCTCTTAGAATTTATTATTATACTTACCACTGACTTTTTGCTTTGCTTAAATCTGATAATCGGTTTCCTGTCAAACAAATCAAACAAAAGTTCAGAAATGTAATTCTTGTAATCATCCTCTGCGGGATGTTCAAGTGTTATTTCTATTCCTGTTTGAGATAAGTGACCGTCGCCTAATTGGATTCCGACGAATTCGGCAAATTTAATGTTGTTCTTATCGGGTAGTTTGATGTACTTTTCGTTCGCGGTTCTTAGTGTTTCTTTTGATGCTTCTCCGCCCTTTACCTGCCCCCACTTTGGAGGTAGTATTTCTGTGATCAAATTATTGGTTATATAATCCCATTTGTATAGAGGATATCTCTTAATTAATTCATATAGGCAGGAATATGGTATTGTTGTGCGCTCACCATACCAACCAACCCTAATCGTGTACTCTGATAGTCCAACACTTTCAGCCATACCTTTCCATGTGAGATTGAAATTTTGCTTTAAATCAAGTAGTAGCCTGGCCTGCTCGCCTTTCTTGAATAGCAACCGTTTGTCTATGATATATTTTGACATCTATCCTATTAAGGTAGACCACTCTTTATAATCTTTGCTTCTTTGATTATAAAAGAACCTTTAAAGTCATCTTATGTATGATGGGCTGCGCTCATCCTTGTCTGGAGGTTGGTACTGGTACGGCGCCTGCTGGCCGCCTGGCATCATTCCCCCTGCCTGCCTTTCCAGTTCGCGC
>DUIS01000017.1:0-780 GCA_013330215.1 Microcaldota archaeon
TTGTGGAAAAGGCGATAGACTCCGCAAAGGAGAGGACTGCCAAGCTGATTCAGGTGCGCACGGATCGCCTGAACAGGATCGTTAAAAACAGGAAGGAGCTCGAGGCCGCGCTGATTGAAATATCGTACAGGCTGGGCAGCACGCGTTAGGTATATCCATGTTTGAGGGACTCAGGAAAAGGCTTTCCGACGCTGTAAAAGGTTTCGTAAAGAAAGAGGAGAAGATAGCCGAGCAGGTGGCAGAACCATCTGAGGATAAGGCGGGAGCCGATGATAAACCCGAAAAGGAGAGCGCAAAGGAGGAGGATGCTGCAGAAGAGAAGGAATATTCCGAGGATATCAAGGAAGAGAGTCCGGTGAAGGCGGAGCATGAGTACGAAAGGAGGATAGAGCACAGAAACGAGTCTGAGAAGCGGGAGGAGGTCATAAAACTGTCGCTGAAAACTAAGATAAAGAGCACCTTCCTTGGCACGATAAGGCTCAGCGACTCTGAGATAGACGACTTCCTGGACACGCTCAAGATATCTATGCTCGAGTCAGATGTCTCATATAACACCACTGAGGATTTCCTCAACGACCTTGGCTCGAAGCTAAGGGAGAGGAAGATAAACTCGAAGAGGATAAAGGAGGAGCTCACGGATACGGTTAGGGGATCGCTGCTTTCGATACTCGATGCGGGGATTCCGCGGGTAAACATTGACGGTTTGGTAAAAACGCGCAAGGAGGCAAAGGAGCTTCCGGTCAAGGTGCTCTTCCTTGGGCCGAACGGCGCTGGCAAGAC
>DUIS01000017.1:844-6085 GCA_013330215.1 Microcaldota archaeon
AACGGCGCTGGCAAGACCACCACGATAGCCAAGCTTGCGCACCACTTCAAGAGCAAGGGCACTAGCGTCGTGCTCTCCGCAAGCGACACCTTCCGAGCAGCGGCAATAGAGCAGATAGAGCACCACGCCAAGAAGATAGGGGTGCCCGTCATAAAGAGCAACTACGGGGCAGACCCGGCAAGCATAGCTTTTGACGCGATAGCCTATGCGGCAGCGCACGGCATAGAGCTTGTGCTCATAGACAGCGCGGGAAGGCAGGAGACCAACAAGAGCCTGATAAACGAGGTCCAGAAGATAGTGAGGGTCTCAAAGCCTGACATAACCATATTCGTTGGCGAGAGCACGGCGGGCAACCAGATCGCGGAGCAGATAAAGGAGTTCAACAAGTTCGTAAAGATAGACGGGATAATACTAACCAAGCTTGACTGCGATGCAAAGGGCGGAGGCACGATATCGATATCGCACACCACGGGCATACCTGTGCTCTTCTTCGGGATGGGTGAGGGATACGATGCACTGGTGCCCTACAGCCCGAATATAATACTGGATGCGATACTTCCGGAGAACGCATAGGTTTGCCGCACGCTGTCAACTGCTTTATATATTTTCTCGTTTTATATTTCGTATTGGGAAGTGATTCGTTGGACAAGCATCTTGTGTTGATAGAGGGGGAGATACTCCAGCAGATGGCAGGCAAGTTCACCGAGATAGCAGACATCGAAAGAAGGGTGGATATGCTCACTTCGGTTGCGAAGAAGATCGACCCCAAACTGGAGCAGCGCGAGATAAACGAGATAATAGACGACATAAACAACCTGGATCCGATAACGCAGCTGCTGCTGGACGACGAGATAGAGGACATAATGATAAACAATACCGAGAAGGTATTCACCTTCAACGCCAAGAAGGGGCTGATGAGGATAGACTACAGGATGGAGAATCGCGATATGCTCAAGCTGTTTGTCGCAAAGCTCAAGCTTTACATGACCAACCAGGAATACAAGGGCAACATAATGGACATACACCTTCCGAACGGGAGCAGGGCGAACATCGTTTCCTCACCGGTAGGGCAGGACATAACCATAAGGAACATGAAACGCACCCCCCTTAGCATACTAGACCTTGTCAACAACCAGACATTAGATTATGACATAGCCGCAAGGATGTGGCTATACGTTGACGGGCTCAGGGTAAGGCCTGCCAACATCCTTGTTGGTGGAGTGCCAGCCGCTGGAAAGACCACGCTGCTCAATGCGATGTTCTCCTTCTTCAGGCCAGACCTACGAATAGTCACGATAGAGGAAACGTACGAGCTCGACACAAGCATGCAGGAAAACTGCGTTGCGCTTGAGACAAACGAGGAGCTTCCGATGCAGGCGCTGGTCAAGAATGCGCTGAGGATGAGGCCGGACCTCATAATAATAGGCGAGGTGAGAGGCGCAGAAGCGAATGACATGATATCAGCTATGAACATAGGCAAGATATCAATGTGCACGATACACGGGTCGTCGTCAAGGGACCTGATAAACAGACTGCAGCACACCCCGATGGACGTGCCGATGGACATAATACCCGTAGTGGACGCGATACTCATAACTACGCCATTCTACAATGGCTCGACAGTGACAAGAAAGGTTACCCAGATATCGGAGATATCCGGCATAGAGACACAGGTGCTCCTTTCTGACCTTTACAAGTATGATTACAAGACCAAGAAGGGCTCGCCGATACTGCCCAGCGTCACATACAGGGACATGCTCTCGAGCCTGATCGGGGTGCCTGCAACAAGCATACTCGCGGAGGAGCGGGTGCGCTCCATAATACTCGAAAGGCTTAACCAGATGGGGAAGCGTGACATAAGGAGCATAAGCGATGTGGTGAAGGACTACTATGACGACCCGGACGGCGCGCTGAAGAGGCTTGGCATAACCGACATAAAGCCCGCCATAACCGTGTAGCCGTATAGCTATTTATTTGCTCGTTTTCATTTACTACTGATTGAATGGTGGAACTCAAGAAGGTTGGCGTCCTCTCAACGGCAAAGATGTTTGCAATTCTCAGCCTAATAGGAGGGATTATAATTGCGGTGTTTGCGGTTGCGATACTCTCGCTTATCCCGGCTGCGGCCTTCAACGCTTTTGCACAGTACCATATTGTGGGATTATTCATAGGGCTCGGCGCGCTTCTTCTAGTCGTCATACCAGTCTTGATGCTTGTATTTGGTTTCGTGATCGGCGCCTTTGAGGCGTGGCTTTACAACATCATAGCAGGGAAGGTGGGCGGCGCAAAGCTTGTGCTTGCAGGGGGTGTGGTGCAGCGCTTCGACCTTGTTTCCACAGCAAGGATGGTAGCCCTGATTGCCGGGGTGGTCACAATTATCACATTCATCATCATGGCGCTCTTCAATGTGCTTGCCAGCGCGGGCCTGGGCGCTCTTGCAACCCTTGGCCTTGGCATCTTGGAGACCGTTTTTGCCATGATCATAGATTTCGTAGTCTTCATAATCATTGCGGCGGTGTACAATTACCTTGCACGCAGGATAGGAGGCGTGCGCGTAGACATAAAGGGCAATGTCTTGAGAGGCATTGAGCCCGCTCCGTTCGCAAAAATCTATGGAATCTTTGCAGCGATACTGGGGCTTTTCTACGGGTTGTTATTTACGCTCATCTTCGCGCTCGTCCCTGCGACAAGCATGCAGATGCAGCTGTTCGGGATCATTGGCGCATTCTCGATAGTCCTCTTCCCGATTATCGGCTTCGTACTCGGATTTGTATACGCTGCGGTATATGCGATGGTCTACAACTGGGTGGCAACGAAGATAGGCGGCATAAGGGTCTATCTTTCCTGAGCAAGCATTTTTATAGCAATTGCAGCATAAACATAAACGTGATACGATGCCTTTGATTAGATATTTAGTAGATGGTGGCAACAAGCCACTGATGCTGCCGGTCATAACCCTGGCTGATGGGAGACGAATAAACCACGTGGGCGGACCTACAGCCGATGGCAGACTGGTTGGCAGCCTTTTAAGGACAGATATCTGCAGCCTGGAACGAAGAGAGTCTGGACCGGGGTACTACGCAGAACGGATAGATTATACAGTATCGGAAAGGCATACAATGCGTTTTGATGAAGAAAGCGTTGCATACATGAAGGTCAATAATCGCGGCCTGGATCTTGCTGGTTTCAACTATGTGAATCCGGAGCAGATAGAGGAGAATGCCAGGCGCATGCTCATCCTCGGTTCGGGGCTGCCTGAGGCGATTCTGAGATTTGCCAATGAATTTAGATCGCCGCGCGTTATCCGTGTGAGCGACAATAGGCCTTTGGCCGAAGCGATCAGGGCAACAGTGACTAAGAAACCGGGATTGAGGGGCAATGCGGAAATAATATTCGGAGTTTCCCAGTATGCCGAAAGGATCTAGTCAGGGCAGGAAGTCCTTGTTCTTTATCTTTTCCTTTAGGTAATCCTGGACGAACGTCAGCCTCGGACCCTGCAATGCATCCGACTCGAGCTTCGTCTTTGTCTTCAACACTTTTCTTAATTCGTCAGCCCATTCCTTGTGCTTGTTGATCCAGGGGTAGTCTAGCATCTCCTGTGCCCTCTTCAGGTCCACCTCTGTTGCCTTCAGCGTAAGGCTCTGCAGAAAGTCGTAGTGCTCTATGTCTGACATCGTGACGCCTATGAACCTTGCCTCCGGCGTAGCTATCGAATCGCCGATGTAGGCGAGGTTTATGCTTCCGGTCTTGATCGTCCAGTATATGTACCATCCCCATGCGTCCGCATCGTTGAAGACATATACGGGAAGGTCCATGTCGGCGAACTTCCTTATTATGCGTCTCGTTCCTCTTGCGGCCTGGCCCTGCGGCGATATGAGTATCGCGTTCTCCTTCTTCCAGAGCCCCATCTCGTTGAGTATCTGCCATAGTGCATCTTTTTCTACCACAAGAACGTATTTTGCCTTTACGTCAACGAACTCTATCTCGTTGTCAACGTCGCTCGGTATCGCCCAGCCGCTCCTTCCCATCTTGCTTGCGTCTATCTCCTGCCTTTCCTTGCCGAATGTGTCAATTATCTTCATGTTGCCGGCAAGCACGCCCTTCCTGTTAGCGTTCAGGTTGAGGTCCTCTCGCCTGAGTCCCAGTGCCACCTCCAGATCCTCTATCAGCGGATTTGATTCCGCTTGCTCGCTGAATATGTTCTCGTCGACATCCTCGCCGAGCGAGTATTTCAGCTGGTAGTATAATCCCCTTATCGTGGTGTGGAGGTTCTGGTCTATGAATGTGTGGCATTTCGCGGCTATCGCCACAGTCTGCATGAAGCGTTTTGTCTGTGCGGTGTTTATGAAGTTGCGCTCCTCCTGCGCAGGGCCCAACGAAAGGTAGCCCTTCTTCTCGTTGAATACTATGTTCGAGCGCGTCCTTGCCGCAGTTACGAACTTCGGGTTGCGGTCGCTTTCTATGTCCTTTACTATCTTGCCGCCGAAATCCTCCAGGCTGCGCATTGGGTTCTTCTCATTGCTCTTCTGGTTTTTCATCTGTATTTACCTTTTGGTCGCTTTCTTTGGTCGTTTGCCCTTCTTGATTTTCGGGGCGCTCTTTGGCTTTGGTTTTGGCTCGGGGTTCTCCTCCCTTGCCTGCCTTGGGTTCCTCTCATAGCTTTGCAGCTCCTTTATTATCTCGTCCTTTCTCTTGCAGTCCTTGAGCGAGTTCTTCAGCACGTCGGCGAGCGTCTTCACTGGTATGAGCTTTATCCCCTTCATCTTGTCCTTCGAGATCGACACGTCGTCAAGGTTGCTTGCCGGGAGTATTACGCTCTTTATTCCTGCGCTGATGGCAGCCTCGACCTTGCTGGTCACGCCGCCTACCGGGAGCACCTCCCCCCTTACTGAGAGGGATCCGGTCATCGCGACCGACTGGTTTATCGGGACGTTCTCCATTGCAGATATTATGCTCACCGCTACTGATATGCTCGCGCTGTCGCCCTCCACGCCCTCTATCTGTATGAACTGCACATGCATGTCGTAGTTCGCTATGTCCCTGCCCATGTGCTTCTTTATTATCGCGCTCACGTTCTTGACAGCCTCTGTCGCTATCTTGCCAAGCTTGCCCGTAGGTATGAATTTGCCCTCCGACCTTGAGCCTGCTGGCGTGACCTCTGCCACTATCGGTATCACTATGCCGGAATTCGTTCCGGAGTATATGCTGCTGCCCATTACCGCGAGCCCGTTCACCTTCCCT
>DUIS01000078.1 GCA_013330215.1 Microcaldota archaeon
ACGTCTCCCCGTATATGTGGTAGTGCCTGAACGGCTCACCAACAAGCGCAAGTATCTGCGAATTCCCGCCGCTGACATACAGCGCAACAGGATCGGCAAGCCCTGCCATCGCCTTTGTTATCTCTATGTGCGCAACCGCATGGTTTACCGGAAATACTGGCACCCGAAGCCTCTGGGCCAATGATAAGGCAGCTACGTTCCCGACCTGCAGGCATGCACCGATTCCAGGGCCTTTTGTATAGCCTATCGCACCTATGTCACTGAGCCTTAACGAGGCATGCCTAAGCGCGGAATGTACAGCCTCCCTCACATTGCCGGCATGGAAGTCTGCAACTTTTGATGGAATGATGCCCTTGTCCGTTATCTTGTACATCATCCTCTCGTTTGCCAGTACCTTCCCATTCTCAACGATGCCTATACCGAGCGTATGCGCGCTGCTCTCTATTCCAAGCACTGCCATAGGATAAGTTTGGGTTTGAAGTTTATTAACTTTTTAGTACACAGAGTTCGGAATGCCCGTTATTCGAATACCGATTTTTAGGGCGATTATTTGCATCTTTCAAATTTATGGTAGCGTGAGCCCATGGTGAATAAACTAAAGAGAATAAGTAAGCCTTCAAAAATACGGCTATTCTTTTCTCAGATTTATGAAACTTATTACGCCAATAGTCTCGCCATTAGCATTTACTCTACTAATTCCGAAGTCCCCCACATCATTCTCTATGAGAAACTTACCAAGAGCTTCAGTTCTTTTCAGGGCTTCCGACAAAATTGCCCCTCGCCTGTTAGGAATAGTACTATCTCTACGCAACTCTTCAATAAGCCCTCTTGGCCGTACTCTTTGCAGCGGTTGTAGCATTTGCCTTACTTCTCCCACAGTGTCACATCAAAATTATGGAATTCTAGTTTTATATACTTATTGCCAAGCCTTTCAAATCTGCTTGAAACCGCCCAAAAGCCGGGCTTGTATAAAATCAGGTTAGGTCTACGCTGGATTCCTTGTAGCCTATGCTTATGAGAGCCTTCTTCGTGGCGAGCTTGTGCTCTCCCTGCAACTCTATCACATTGTCCTTGTTTGTGCCCCCACAGGCAAGAATACGCTTCAGGCTCTTCGTGGTCTTGTCTATCTCATCGGCGTTTATCCCCTCAACAACCGTGACATACTTGTCGAATTTTGCCTTCTTGGTGTAGACCTTTATCTTCGTCTCCGTTTCCCTATCAAGGACATTGCATACGCAAATCTCCTTAGGCAATCCGCATTTGGGACAGATTTCAGACATTTAGACCTTCGCACCTCTCTCTTTAAGTATCGTATTGATCCTCGCTATAGTTCGCCTTATCTCCTTCGTCTTGACAACCTTGCTGGATACTCCTGTGCTTGCTATCTTCCTTTTCTCTATGTTCAGCTCAAGCTCAAGGTTCCCACGCGTTGTTTTTAACGAGTCCTCAGATAAAGCTCTAATGTCCTTTATTTTTATCAGAAACACCTAGTTCTATTATGCACTTTAAGGTTTAAAACCCTATTGATTCTATTTGGTCCTCGCGATAAATCTGATATCTGTGACTTTGCAGGGTTCACGCTTAACCTCCATCATCATTATCACAGTATAATTCTGTTTTCGAGATATTTATATATGTCGGCGCGACCCAAAAATGCCATTCCCGCCAAATTCCAGATTTCCCGCAATATACCCCGTATCTTTTTATTATATGTCATCCTAATTATAGGGCAGGGCAGAGACCAATGACCCACAATACGACTGAAAGCATCAAGATCCCGGAGAAACTCATCGACCAGGTAATAGGGCAGGGAAAGGCGGCGGATATAATAAAGAAGGCGGCAAAGCAGCGCCGTAATGTCCTACTTATCGGAAGCCCGGGCACTGGCAAGACAATGCTCGCGCAGGCGATGGCAGAGCTCCTACCAGCCACGGAGCTGGAGGACGTCCTTGTATACCGCAACGTCAACGACGAGAATATACCACTGATAAAGGCGGTAAAGACCTACCCTGACGCAAAGTCATTCGAAAAGCTGGGCGACGGGCAGGGCCGGATCATAATACAGAAGGAAAGAGTCAAGAACAGGATGAACATGAACAAGGGCGGGTCGGTAATAGGCCCGATAGTCACAATTCTTGTGCTCTTCCTTGTCGCACTTACGCTCTTCGGCATAATAACGGGCTACGAGATAATACTCGTCGCCGCGCTGATACTCGGCATAATGATATTCGGGTCAGTCGCGCTGCTCATGAGCGGCCTGGCAAAGCGGGTGGGCTTCCCCGGCATGGCGGACAACAACGAGCCCAAGCTGATAGTGGACAACACCGGGATGGCGCACGCGCCCTTCATAGACGCCACCGGATCCAAGGCAGGCGCACTATTCGGCGACATCAAGCACGATCCTCTGCAGTCAGGAGGGCTTGGCACGCCTGCGCATTTGCGCGTAGAAAGCGGAGCCGTACAAAAGGCGAACAAGGGCGTCCTATTCATAGACGAGGTCGCGAACCTAGACCCGAAATCGCAACAGGAGCTTCTCACATCGATGCAGGAAAAGAAATATTCAATAACAGGCCAGAGCGAGATGAGCTCCGGCGCGCTGGTGAGGACCGAACCTGCACCAGCAGACTTCATACTAATCGCAGCAGGGAACCTGCAGGACATACAGCGCATGCATCCGGCTCTCCGCTCAAGGATACGCGGCTACGGCTACGAAGTATACATGGAGTCGACCATGGAAGACAACGCAGCAAACCGCGATCTCCTCGTGCAGTTCATAGCGCAGGAGGTGAGGAAGGACGCAAAGATACCTCCGTTCGACAAGGAAGCGATAGACGAGATAATAGAGGAGGCAAGGCGCCGTGCAGGCAGGAAGAAGAGGCTTACGCTCATACTTAGGGACCTAGGCGGCCTTGTAAGGGCAGGCGGCGACATAGCGGTCGAGAAGAAACACAAGCTTGTCACCCGCGAAGACATCCTGGCCGCGAAGAACCTTGCGGCGCCGATAGAGGCGCAGGTCGTAGCCCAGGAGCTAGAGTTCAGGAAGGATTACAAGGTTTTCAATACCAGCGGATTCGCCGTAGGGAAGGTGAACGGGCTCGCG
>DUIS01000094.1:0-404 GCA_013330215.1 Microcaldota archaeon
TAGTGTTATATATTATACGAAAAATGCTTTTAATGGAGTAAATCATACCTTCAGCTCACATAACAATATGAATTCTTTATGGGCGATGAATAAGAGGGTCGCTGATTTTGCTCTTGCTTATGCCAATGGCATAAGTTTACCTCAATAGGAAAGTGATGATATGAAAAGGATTGCTATATACGGTTCTACGGGTTCCATAGGGACCCAGACCCTTGAGGTAGTTGCAGAACTTGGCAACGCCAGCGTAGAGGCCCTGGTGTGCAACTCGAATGTGGAACTGCTGGCAGAGCAGATCAAGAAGTTCGCACCGCACGCAGCTGCAGTCATAGACAGTAGCAAGGAGGAGGAACTCAGGGAAAGGACGAAGGGCACAGGCACCATCATAGTCTCCGGGGCCGCGAACG
>DUIS01000094.1:464-4470 GCA_013330215.1 Microcaldota archaeon
CGCGAACGTAGACCTTGTTGTCAATTCCGCTGTGGGCATAGCAGGTCTGGTCCCTACAATAAGATCCATAGAGGCAAAGAAGGACGTGGCGCTTGCGAACAAGGAATCGCTTGTGACTGGAGGACATCTAGTAATGCGCATGGCAAAGGAGAACCACGTGAAGATATACCCGATAGACAGCGAACACAGCGCAATATTCCAATGCCTTAGGGGAAGCGACGGGAACAGGGTAGAGGAACTAATACTTACGGCATCAGGAGGCCCGTTCAGGGGCTACACCTCAGAGATGCTCAGGGGCGTGAGCCAAAAGCAGGCGCTGAACCATCCTACATGGCGCATGGGCGGAAGGATAACGATAGACTCTGCCACGCTGATGAACAAGGGCTTCGAGGTCATAGAGGCGAGGTGGCTTTTCGGCATAGATCCCGAAAGGATAAAGGTCGTTGTCCATCCGCAGAGCATAATACACTCGGCTGTGCAGTACGAGGACGGCAGCGTAATAGCGCAGATGGGCCTTCCGGACATGAAGCTGCCGATACAATACGCGCTTAACCATCCAAAACGGCTGAAGAACCACCTGAAAAGGCTAGATCTGGCAAGCATAGGCAGGCTTGATTTCCAGGATCCGGATCCGACTACGTTCAGGTGCCTTGCTCTTGCATACGAGGCGATAAAGATGGGTGGCACGGCGCCAGCTGTCCTTAACGGCGCGGACGAGAAGGCAGTGGAATACTTCCTAAAAAGAAGGATACAATTCACAGACATCCCCAAATTCATAGAAAGGGCATTGAAGGAGCACGAGCCGGTAAATAACCCAAGCCTTGACGAGATACTGCGTGCAGATAAGTGGGCCAAGGCCGCGGTCAAGAGATACGAGCTTGAAAAATACCACATCACCGTCAGGGACGATCCCAACGGGCCCCGCATAGGAGTGATTAACGTAAGGAGCCCTCGAAGCCCTACGATAACCGTAGTTGAGAGGCAAAGAGACAGGTCAGTTTAATTTTGGCCTAAAGGTAATGATTGTATGATTAAAAAGATCAACGATTTCTTATGGGAAATAGAAAAAGAAGGTAGCATGAATGTCCCGATTCACATATATGCAAACGAGGCTATTGTGAATGCAGCTGGTAAAGATAGGTCTTTCAGACAGTCCATGAATGCTGCCTCTCTTCCATCTATAGTGAAGCACATGGTATTAATGCCGGACGTGCACGAGGGCTACGGTCTGCCCGTTGGCGGTGTTGTGGCATTTGATGCAGAAGAAGGGATCGTATCTCCCGGCGCAGTCGGTTATGACATAAATTGCCTTCATCCGGACACTAAAATACTTTCAAATAATGGCACATGGGTTAAAATAAAAGAAGTACCTAATAATTTTAATACAGTAAGTTTTGACACTCAAAGCCTATCAGTATTAAATACGAAACCAATCCTTGTATTAAAGAAGACAGAGAACAACAATATATTAAAAATAAGGACTAAATTTGGCAATGAGATACTTGTAACAAATGACCATCCAATGCTAACAAAAGATGGTATGGTGTTAGCAAAAGATCTTAAAATCGGTTTAGAACTAGTAGTTAGTGGTTTTGAAGGTATTGAATATAAACAGCCGAACAAGATAACCCTAGTAAATAAAGAAAATCTACTTAAAATTCTTGAAATGCTAAAATTTAGCGATTATGGAAATGCAAAGAAACAAATAATAAATTACCTAGATAAATTAGATTTATCTAATCTGGATACTTCAAACGAGAAGCTCTCTATATTATTGAAATTGTTGGGTCTTGTTTATGGGGATGGTAATATACAAAAGAATGGCATTACTGTATATTACGGTAAACCCGAAGACCTATCAAACGTAAAAAAGGATATAGAGCAGTTAGGTTTTAGCTGTAATATCTTTAGTAGAAAACGGCATTCTAAGATTAGTACTAAATACGGCATATCTGAATTTGAAAATATGGAATGTTCTTTGCACGTAGCTTCTAAAGCATTCGGTGTACTTCTGGCAACATTGGGTGCACCTGTGGGAAGCAAAGCGCTACAGAAATATAGTGTACCTTATTGGATCCTAAACTCAGAGAATTGGCAAAAAAGACTATTTCTTGCTGCATATTTTGGTGCCGAAATGACCAAACCAATGACACCAAATGGTTATAATTTTACTGAGCCGTCATTTAGCGTAAGTAAATTAACAACATTAAGCGAAGATGCGGTAAATTTTCTAAAAGACATAAAGTATATGCTAGAATGTCTATCTATAAAATGCGTAGAACCCAAAATTGTGGAAGGTTACAGATACAAAGGTAAAAATGGCGAGACTGTAGGGTTTAGGTTATCAATCCTATCAAACACCGAAAATATTATGAAATTCTTCTCTACTGTCAGCTATGTATATAACGAACAAAAAACTAAAGTGGCAAGTTTAGCCTCACTATATCTAAAATACCTCCAAACTATACGACTAAATAAGGAAGAGGCACGAAATCTTGCAATAACTATGTATTCTAATGGATCTAGCTATAAAGAAGTAGCGGCTATAGCACAGAATGAATTTGCAAACCAAAGCTTTATAGAACATGCAATATGGTCAAATAGAAAAGGCGGCAGAGTATGGAATGCAATAAAGTTTAATGACTTTTGCAACAAGTACGGTATATCAGAAAGTTATGCTTACGACACAATTTCAGAAATCACCAAAATTGCATACAAAGGCGAGGTATACGATTTGACAATAAATGATAAAAACCATAATTTTGTTGCAAATAGTTTTGTCGTATCAAACTGCGGCGTAAGGCTGATAAAAACCAACCTGACCGTTTCTGAAGTGAGGCCAAAGCTGAGCAAGCTCATGGACACCCTTATGGATAAAGTGCCAAGCGGCGTCGGCAGCAAAATAGACTTCAAGTTCAGCAATAACGACCTTGAAAAAGTTGCAGTGGAAGGTGTAAGATACGCTATTGAAAAGGGTTTCGGGTTTCCGGACGACATCGACCACATAGAAGAATACGGTGTCATAAAGGGCGCGGATTTCGATGAGGTGAGCCCGCTTGCAAGGAAGAGGGGCCTCCATCAGCTCGGTACCCTTGGCGCAGGCAACCATTTCGTCGAGGTGCAGCGCATAAGCGAGATATTTGACGCAAAAATAGCAAAAGGATTCGGCCTTGAAGAGGGGAACGTGACAATACTGATACACAGCGGATCGCGCGGCTTCGGCCACCAGATATGCAGCGACTACCTGAGGTCATTCTCCGAATACCAGCAGAAGAACAACCTGAAGCTTCCAGACCCTGAGCTAAGCTATGCTTATGTCAACTCAAAGGAGGCGGATTCCTATCTCAAGGCAATGAGGTGCGCGGTCAATTTCGCGTTCACCAACAGGCAGATAATGACCAATTCGATAAGGAAGGGCTTCGAGGAGGTGTTCGGAAAGCTCCCCGGCGTCGCGGCGCAGTATAAACTTCAGTTCGGCCAGGTCATCGCTCCAGCGGAAGCCGTTGAAGAATTGGGCGCCGGCGAACTGGGTTTTGTAGAGGGCGCTGCGGGAATAGCAGGTGCCCAAATAAAGGCGGCGGCAGCGGCGCTGGCTGAACAGCGTTACCGCCGTGGTCATCATGAACATGCCCAGGTNNGAGGTGTTCGGAAAGAGCGCCGACGCGCTCGGGATGGAGCTGCTCTACGACGTAGCCCACAACATAGCCAAGCTCGAGGAGCATCTCGTGGACGGCAAGAGGATGAAGCTCTACGTGCACAGGAAGGGCGCCACAAGGGCCTTCGGGCCTGGAAGGGACGACATCCCCAAGAAGTACAGGGAGCTGGGCCAGCCCGTGCTAATACCGGGCAGCATGGGAAGCGCAAGCTACGTTCTTGCGGGGAGAAGCGAGGCGATGGCAGAGACGTTCGGCTCATCCTGCCACGGCTCGGGAAGGGTCATGTCGCGCCACCAGGCGATAAGGGAGATCCCGGCCTCAAGGACGCTGGGCGACCTGAAGAGCAAGGG
>DUIS01000094.1:4577-4895 GCA_013330215.1 Microcaldota archaeon
AGGGACAGGAAGCTCATAAGCGAGGAGGCGGAATGGGCCTACAAGAGCGTGGACGACGTGGTTCAGAGCATAGCAGGCGCGAAGATATCGAACATAGTCGCAAAGCTTGTGCCTCTTGGCGTGACAAAGGGCTAATGTAACCTAATTAGGTTTTCCACCCATTTTTCTCCATGCTTCAACTTTTTTCACAGCATACACATCTGCATCCTGCTGACTGCCGTAATCGTCCAACGATGAATTATTCCTACCCTGCCACAAATGCCTTAACTCGTGAGAGATTAAATATACAAGCAATTCTTCCCTGTTCAACACCGAATA
>DUIS01000047.1 GCA_013330215.1 Microcaldota archaeon
GCCCTGCCTAGCCTGTCGTAAGTTTTCAGATAGCCTATAGAGCTGAACAGGCAGGTTATGACGTCGAATTCTTTATCAAGACTGAAATCTGTCATATTCCCTCTTACCAGCCTGATGCCAGGAAGCCTTCTGCGCGCTATCCTTAGCATCGGCTCATTCAGGTCGAGCCCCATGCAGGAGAAGTCCCTGCGCATATGTTCCAGGTACCTGCCTGTTCCGCATGCGACCTCAAGAAGCGAATTCCCCTTGCTTCTTTTGTATTTCAGGATTACCCTGCATATCTCCTTAGCCTCCCTGCGGTAGTCCTTCCCTGCGTATACGAGATCATAGTACTTTGCCAGATTC
Source organism: Microcaldota archaeon (assembly GCA_013330215.1). Classification (GTDB taxonomy): domain Archaea; phylum Micrarchaeota; class Micrarchaeia; order Micrarchaeales; family Micrarchaeaceae; genus UBA12276; species UBA12276 sp8261u. The sequence goes on from DUIS01000047.1 coordinate 346, forward strand.
TTGTACATAGAGGATGTCATAATCCTTTAACCAATTGGATATTCTTATTGCTTTTGTATAAGACATGCACAAGGCGGATCAATTCACATCTCCAAGCACTATTCTAGTCGCCTTTGCTATTAACTCCCTTGTGGTGTACCAACTCTCGTCGCGTAAGCTGTGCAGCTTAAGATCGTATATGCTTTCCAGTGCTATGTCGCTCTTAAGCAGATCGTCCAATCTTTTATAGTAATGCGGATCTGTGATTAAAAGATGTGCTGTATGCAAATCATTACCCTCGGAATCTTCCAGTTTTTCCGCAAGTATTCTCCTCGTAACCTCAGATGGCGCAGTTTCCAACGCCTCAAAAAGCGGGTCTATACAGCTTTTTATAAGAACCGTACTCACCGGAAATCTGCCCTCGTTGTCCCTGAGCTGCATTATCTCAAGAAACAATGGTTTTTCCTTTAGCATACCGATAAGCTCGGCACCCAAGTATCTATCGTCGGCCATCATATGGGCAACCGTAAACCCTCCATCATGTGCGCCCATCTTGAGTATGCATCCGAGTTCCGGATTATCCTTAAGCGTATTGGCGATTCTTTCTTTTAACTCCGACTTTTCTCCCGTGTCTATAACTATATCTATTTTGACTCTCCCTCTCAGCGCCTCCATTGATTCGCCAAACTCTTCACGCAGCATGGATGCCATAAGCCTACCTACGGTCAAACGCCTTTTCATGTCCTTCTCAATCGCAAATCCCACTATCAGTGCGCCAACAGTATTGCCTTCTGTGTCCCTTGCGGTCAGCACAGGACGATATCTCCTATCCTCTCTCATACGCTCAAAGAGCTCCAATGACTCTTCTGGGCACGTTACTGCAATAAGGTGCGCCATTGTTGCGAATCTGCGCCCGTCCCTGTTTGGGACTACTATTTTTAGCCATCCCGGCTCACCCAAGGCGATCTTGAGGGATTCCGGATCTAATATAAGAGCCCTCATCAATCTATGATAAGCCTGCACCTTCGAATCCGGCGAAACCGCGGTAGATACACTCTCTACCATTCGGGATATCCTTGCGTATTTGTCGTTGTCTGTTGTCCTTTCTGCCATCTTATCACCATAAATATAATCGATTACCTGTGCTCAAATCTTACTAATACCTCAATCCCTTCCTCTGTTGTTACAACTATGTCGTGTCGATCGTTCCTCATCAGCGTCCTTATCTTTTCAAGCCCCATGGACATTACAATCCTACTGTCCGAGATCTCCACATCCACTCCTCTCCTCGACCTGAACAGTGTGGATTGCTCGTCATTCCTGGCGCATTCGAACAGGTATACCTCCCGTTTGCCTGGCTTGTTGCTTGATATCGATCCCGGCGGGTCGCCAGGATTAATCGTGTGTACTATCGATTTATTAATTGTAAGTTGCAGTGGCATTCCATCCCCCTTTTCAACCTAATATCTCAGCTGCAATTCCTGGTGGCTGTGCCCGCCGCCATTGTGGGCTTCCATTATGCTCCATGTGGAGAGGCCGTTCCTGTCCCTGATGTTAAGGAGCATCCCATGCCCGCATATCTCCCGCCTCACCTCTTCGAAGCCGCGCTCGGCGATTATCCCAATAACAGTTCTGCCTGAGCCGTTGAGCATGCCCAGCATCTGGATGTCATTGCCCTTCAGCAATGCCATCAATACCTCCTGCGAGCCCATGGCCGCAAGTTCGTGCGCCACAGACGCCTCCACTCCCATAACTCTTCCAACGAGCCTGAGTACATCGCCCTTCCCGACAAGCCCCATCCCTACCTCGTTAAGGCCGTTTACCGCGAGGATATGCGCCACCGACCTGCGGTCCTTTGCCTGCAGTTTGAGCAGCTTATCGTCCCCGATGAGCCTCATCTTTGCTTCTACGGAGGCGTGACGCGATGCTATCTCGTGCGCTACACTCCAGCCATTCTCAAGGCTTATCCTCAATATGTCGCTCCTATCAAGCATGCGCAGCAGGAAGGAGTCTGAGCAGTTTGCAGCAAGCTCGTGCGCCACGGACCTCACCCCGTTCTCCAGCCCGAGCTTGAGTATGCACATGTGGTCGAGGAGCACCCTCTGCAGCTCCTCGCTTCCGGTTCCGGCTATGCAGTGCGCTACTGTGAAATTGAACTCGTCGGCGACCCTTAACTTCTGCGGCTCCTTTGATATGATCTCCGCAAGCCTTGCCGCGCCCCCCACTCTTATGTCGTCGCAGATCGAGGTGAATTCGCTGGCCTTTGCGAACCTCTGCATGCTCATCATTCTATCACAATCTAGTAAGCCGTCAGTGATATTTAAGCTTTTCGTACCCCTGCCGCTAGAGCTGATGCGCGCCTGGCATCGGTTCAGGCGCATGCTTTTCATCTTTTCCGCCTATGCATCTGCCCATGAATACGAAATCGCCAGGGTTCTCCGTTTTAAATTCACCGTCCCTCCGCAGGCAGTCCTCTAATCCTTTCCTAAAACTCTCAAGCCCATTGAACTGCTCATATCCGCCCCTTCTCAATGACTCTATCTTTGTTTGTGTATTAACCATTGCGGGATCGAAACCCTTTGCCTTTGGCGGGTCCGGCAGAAGACCAGAGACACCTAAAATTACCCCTGTAGCGCAGGCGGCTACTAACGCCATCCCAATAGTCTTCTTCTCCATACTACCTACCCTCAGGCCCGCGCCTTAGAAATTCCTCAACCGCTTCTCTAGTTGCAAATCCTTTGCCGTCCCTTAAGATTTTCTTCAGGACGCCGTTGCTTTCAACCTCTTGTGCGAATTCTACTGCCTCAGTGAATTTTCTCTCTATCGATTCCGCCGACCCTAGGCTATTCCTAAACATGGATATGTAAGG
>DUIS01000044.1 GCA_013330215.1 Microcaldota archaeon
CCAGAGGAATGCGCGCGCAAGGACAGGCGCTCCTATCAAGTACACAAAGCCAAACCGCGGCCTTGTCACGGAGATAGACCTTTACAACAAGGACATAAGAGGTGTCAGGATACCATCAAAGAGGCAGGCGCAGCTATACAGGATGAGGAAGTGGCACAAGCGCGCAAGCATCGCGAGCTCAAGCGAGCGCAATTACCTCATAGCACTGCCAGAGCTGAACAGGGTCTCAAGCTACTTGGGACTGCCGGGCAACATAAGGGAGAGCGCAGCGCTTCTATACAGGAAGTGCGTGCAGGGCAACCTCATAAGGGGAAGGCCCATAGAGACTGTGGTGCAGGCGGTCATATACGCAAGTTGCAGACAGGCGGGAATGCCAAGGACCCTTGACGAGATATCCAACATATCAGGGCTTCCAAAGAAGGAGATAGGAAGGGCATACAGGGTTATATCCCATGAGCTCAACCTCAAGATACCGCTTACAGATCCGATAAGCTACGTTCCAAGGTACGTGAACGCGCTGAAGCTTAGCGGTGAGGCGCAGGAGAGCGCTGTGCAGCTGCTGAAGAACGCCATGAAGAAGGGGCTTGTCTCAGGGAGAAGCCCCACCGGAGTGAGCGCAGCGGCAGTCTACATCGCAGGCGCGCTTGCAGGCGAGAGGCGTACGCAGAAGGAGGTGGCCGATGTCGCAGGAGTGACAGAGGTAACCATACGTAACAGGTACAGGGAGCTGAAGGAGCAGTTGAACATAGATGTCAACCTCTGATCCCGTGCCTTACAGGCACCTGCTCTGCATCGCAGTGCTTGCAGCCCTCTTTTATGGGGCTGCGGCAAACGCGCAGAGTGCAGGCGCAACAGGTTACGGCTATGGTATGGGCGCATCAGCAGCGATAAACTCAACGGCGTCGTACGTCAACAGCATAAACCAGAGCTCCTACCTGATATTTTACCCCAACCTTACCGGGGCGTACAATTACCTCAACATGGCGAGAAACGAGTCACAGACAAACCTCACCTACACTTACCTACTCCTGGGAAAGGCAAGGGCGAGCGCACAGGTGCAGCAGCAGATCCTCCTAAAGTACCAGCAGCTCTCGTTGCTGATAATTATCGTGCTCGCTGTGTTCCTTGCTGCGCTTTTGTACTTTTTCATGCGCCCTCGCAGTCGAAAAGGGTCAAAAGTTAGACACCTGTCTAAATAACCCGAATTAGTAGAGAGTGTTTAAGAATCTATTTACTGCAATAGCTATTGGGTAAAAAGGATTGGAATCTGCAATTGCAGAGATATTCAGACGTTGATAAATCAAACTTGTCTGGGTGAGAATATGGTGGAAGAGAACTTGGAGGAAGGGACTGAGCACAACCTGAAGGTTGATGCAAAAGGCGCACGGGGCGAGGGAATCGGCCGCATAGGCGATTTCGTGGTCTTCGTAAAGAACGCAAAGACGCGCATAGGCAATATATACAAGGTGAGGGTAACGAAGGTCCATAGGACATTCGCCTACGCCGAACTCAAGGATACCAAGCAGCAGTTCGTAGGCAACGGTAGCTTGGTTGACCTGGGCTGAAGGCCCGGGCAACCTAAAGGTAAATTAATATATAGCTATTGGTTCAAATATATTGTATCTCATACTTCAATCATTACAAAATACGTGCATCAAAAAGGGCGGACGATCATTTGGGTTATTCTTGTGCAAACAAGAGAGTGCACTAAGCGCATTAAATTTGCAATAATTTCATTTTACATATTCTATTAGCCAAGGCATTTGGTGTATTTATGGAGAAAAACGAGATCGAGAAGCATTTTAAGGGAACGACTACTGTTGGTATCATATGCAGCGACGGCGTAGTGATAGGCGCAGACACAAGGGCCACTATGGGAGACTTCATAGCGAGCCCCGAGGTAAGGAAGGTGCACAGGATAGACACCAACCTCGCGCTCACCATAGCTGGAGGGGTAGGCGACGCCCAGGAGCTAATACGCATACTCAAGGCGCAGAACGAGATATACAAGATGAACGAAGGGCACTCGATGGTGCCAAAATCTGCGAACTCGCTCCTTTCGATAATACTTCAGGCAAACAAGATGGTCCCGTACTACGTGCAGCTTATAGTTGCCGGTATGGACGGTGAGGAACCGCAGATGTACAACCTCGACCCATTGGGCGGATACACGGAGGAGAAGAACTTCACGGTAACTGGAAGCGGATCTGAGGTCGCGATAGGCTACCTTGAGGACAGCTTCAAGAAAGGAACAAGCACCAAGGACGCTGTAAAGATAGCGGCGAGGGCGCTCGCGATGGCGATGAAGCGCAATTCGGCGACCGGGGATGGCATGATAATAGCCGCAATGACCAAATCGGGCTATGCCGAATATACAGGCAAGGAGCTCGAGAAGGCATTAGGGGCAAGGTAAACCAGATTTCCTACATAGTGCACATTTAGTGATTTTTTGGAAGATAAAGTAGTGGAGAGCAAAGAGGAGAGGGACAAGGAGAATGCAGAGGAGCTTTTTGATAAGATAAAGTCAATGGTGCCTGCGAGCGCGGGATTCGTGAAGGCTGAGTTCGAGGGCCCTGACATAGCGGTATACCTAAAGCACACCAAGGAGCTCTATGAGAACGACACGATAATAAGGGGTATAGCCTCATCCATAAAGAAGAAGCTGGTGATAAGGAGCGAGATCAACTCCCTGATGGCAAAGCCAAAGGCTGAAGAGATAATAAGGAAGTTAGTACCGGCGGATGCGGGGATAGGATCCATAAAGTTCGCAGACGAGTTCTCGGAGGTCTACATAGAGGCCTTAAAGCCAGGACTCGTCATAGGGAAGAACGGGTCAACGCTGAAGAGCATAGCGATGGAGACAGCCTGGACCCCAAAGGTGCTCAGGACACCGACCATGGACAGCGACACCCTAACAAGGGTAAGGCAGCTGATGTTCAACGAGGCGGAGTTCAGGAAGAAGTTCCTGATAGGGGTAGGAAAGCACATAAACAGCGTAATAATGAAGAGCGAGTGGCTGAAGGCAACGGCACTGGGAGGATATAGGGAAGTAGGAAGGTCAAGCCTTCTTCTGGAAACCCCGCACTCGAAGATAATATTGGACTGCGGATTAAGCCCGGAGCCAGCGATAAAGGGACTAGAGGCGAACGCAGGATCGGACATCAACAAGGCATTCCCATACCTTGACAGCGCAAACCTATCAATAAACGAGCTGGACGCGGTAGTGCTGACGCACGCGCACATGGACCACATAGGATTTGTACCATACCTGTTCAAGTTCGGTTACGAAGGACCGGTATACTGCACACCCCCAACAAGGGACATGGCGGCATTGCTACTTAACGATTACATAAAGCTCAGTGCAAGGGCTGGAGGAACACCCCTTTACGGAGAAAAGGACATAAGGAAGATGCTTACGCACATGATAACAAGGGATTACGGAGAAGTGACAAACATAACAGGAGAGCTGAAGCTCACATACCATAATGCGGGTCACATCCTAGGAAGCTCCACAGTCCACCTTCACGTTGGAGAGGGAATGTACAACATAGTCCATACGGGAGACATGAAGTACGGCTTCACAAGGCTTTACGATCCGGCAAGCACAAAGTACCCAAGGATAGACGCATTGTTCATAGAGAGCACTTACGGAGGCAACGGCGACGTCACCAAGAACAGGGGAGATGCGGAAAGAGACCTTATGGAGGTAATAAAGTCAACGATAAAGGCAGGAGGAAAGGTAATAGTGCCTCTCTTCGCTGTAGGAAGGGCACAGGAGATGCAGATGGTCTTAGAGAACTACATGATGAACAAACCGGAGTACAAACTTGATGTTCCGGTTTATCTTGACGGCATGATTCTGGAGGCAAGTGCCATGCACACCGCATATCCGGAATACCTCAAGGAAAGCCTTAGGAACAGGATACTTAACAACAGGTCGCCATTCGAAAGCGAGATATTCGAGATAATAAAGGGAGAAAGAGAGGAGATATTCGAGAAGGGACCAGGAGTAATACTCGCGAGCGGAGGAATGATGAACGGGGGAGCAAGCGTAGAGTACTTCAAGAGGCTCGCGGACGACTCCAAGAACACAATCATATTCGTAGGCTACAACAGCTCAAACTCATTGGGAAGGAGGATTCAGAACGGGGTGAAGGAGATTCCCTTGCCGGACGAGAATGGAAAGTTGGTTCCGGTGAAGGTAAACATGAACATAAGGACTGTGGAAGGATTCTCGGGACACAGTGACAGGCACCAGTTGATGAGTTTTGTAGAAAATTTGAGGCCAAAGCCGAAAACGATCTTCACTCAGCACGGGGAGGAGCAGAAATGCGAAGACCTCGCAAGGTCGTTGGGAAGGGTCATGCACGTAGATGCAAGGGCACCGATGAATTTGGATTCTATAAGGCTGAAGTAAAACCAAGACATGCAGCAAATGCGGTTCAAATCCTGACGGGAGCAAATCATACTGGGGGTTATATATAGAGCGGACTTTTTGCACCCCCTCAAGGAATATTGACCGAAGCCGTCTTATTTTCATAGAACGAATTATTGAGTGGGTTTGGCTTACCCGACATCCCCGTATAGTTCATCCAAATATAACCACTGAATGTTCCATTTTGTGCTCCTGTGCAGGTTAGGTTATCTATTTGCTTGAACTGGCCTTTAGTCAAGTTAAATGTTTCATTGTAAAACTGTGCATTGGGGAATCCGTTTGCCTGAGTTGTAGTACCACATCCGATCTGAATATGATACATAGTTGGTAAAATTTCTTGGCCAATAGTAACACTCAACTTGCTTTCCTGCGAGAGAGATGCATTATTGCATGAAAATCCACCAAGTGCATTGCAAGTACCTTTGTAGATTATAGTAGTGGTTGAACTTGTTGATGTACTCGTGCTGGTAGATGTAGTGCTCAAAGTTGTGGTCATTGTAGTGCTGGTTGTATGCACAGGTATAGTAGCATTGCCACCTAATAACCCAAATCCTATAGCATAACCTATAGAATTCAGAACAAAACTCAGAATTAACGCAATAATTAAGCCTACTATTATTGCCCCCACCGAATCTGTAACTAATTCTGAGGATAAAATGACCATTGCAATTATAAACAAAAGGATTGGGAGAATGGTCGCAAAGAAATCAGAAAGAGATACGGCTGATTGTATTCCGTTGTAAGACTGGGTACATAAACTTGCAGATTGTTGGCCATTTGGAATATTATTGAATGTATTGCAGGTTGTGTTTAAGACAGTCAACATTATTGTTACATTGCTTGATACATCATACCCTGTTGAAGCCAATATGTGCCCATAAAATCCATTCCAAAATCCACCTACTAGAACATATCCAGCGAGACCCAACATAACTATAATTAAAGCAGCCGAGCCACTATCTCCTGTAAGATCAGTAAGATCAAATCCTCCAATTTTCGTAGACATATACTGACCATTGAACGGGTTTCTTGCTGCCAATCAGATCATCTTATTGAGCTTGTTTAATGTTTTCTTCCTTAATATTATTTGCTTTCCACTTTTCACCTTCTTTTTGAGATACCTTAAGTTCCGCTTAGAAATTCCTATCTGTTTTGCTTGCTTTGGCGTTAGTTTCTTGATAATATCTGCTATCTTTTGCTCTGTTTTGTTATCGTAGATAACGTAATTGTTATCCACCTATACTGCCTTAACTATCAGCTGCTCTGCCTGGGCGGATCCTATCACCGCCTTCGCTTTGTTCAGGAAGCTCTCAGCGCGTGCTATTGCCTCGTTTACCGTTTCCCTTTGTATGTGGTTCAGGCCGCTGTGTACTATGTCGTTCCTCTGGTCCCTCATTGAGAGCCGCGTCAGCCACATCACCTCATCCCTTATGTCCTGTGTGCCGTTTACTACCCTTTTGTAATTGTGCGCTATCTTCATCAGCACAAAACGATCCGTATCCCTGGGCACGAACAGGCCCGCATTTGAGGTGAGCGCCCTGGCCACGTGGAACATGGAGCAGTATGCAGTGGCAAATGCCCATGTGCCGTTCCCTTCGGTTCTCAGCATCTTTGCGGTATTCAGGGCCTCTTCCGCACCATCGATAAAGTCCTTGGTCAATGGCGCCCTTATCTCTCCTCTGCGTCCCTTAGAACCATTTTCCGCTGCGTCTGGTGAGTCTCCAAGCCTAAGCAGCTGCCTCATACGTTCAGAATCCACCCATGGCTTATGCCTTTCGACAGGCCTGTGAGACTTTACCGTACCCATGGCAGCACCCCTTACCCCAATAATCTGCTTGGACCCGATAATTATTAAGACTGTGCCATGACCCTGATTCAGCGCGATATACCTTTTAGTGCCCCACTACACTCACCAATATCCCCTTTTTAGGTGATTTTGGGCAATCCTAACCAAACCAAAAGGGCTTTATATATGAACGACAGTAATATATACTACGGAGAAGAAAGGCAGAAAAGCTCTAATTCTACGTTAAAAACAAAAAAAGAAAGTGCATGTAATGTACCAAGACGAAGGATCAGGAAGGGATAGCTCCTATGGAGGGGGCTATGGAGGACGCAGGGAAGGCGGAAGAAGGAGTTCGTATTCGGGCTCTTCTGAACCAAAGCCTGTGAAAGCTGGAGATGAAGTGGAAGTCAAAATCGAGGCAGTTGCATCCAAAGGGGATGGAATCGCGAAGAAGGATGGCTTTGTAATCTTCATCAAGGGCGCAAAGGAAGGCGAAACGGTGAAGGCAAGGATAACTGAGGTCAAGGAAAGGTTCGCAGTAGGCGAAGTAATCAGCTAAATCCGGAACTTCTAATTTTATTTTTTTCTAGGCGTCTGCAGGAGCAATCCTGCTAACCCTTCTAATTATTTTCTAACCATAAAAATGGAAAGAGAGCCTTAGCTAAAGCAAGTCAAGCCTGAAAGAGGCATGGCGACCTATGCACTATGCCTTCTTCCGGCAAAGAATCCGAATTTTTTACACTCCCTCCCTTAGAAGCCGCTCGCAGGTTTCCTTTAGTGCAGTTATGCCTTCAGCAGTAAGGACTACGCTATGCTCTCTTGAGGCTGTATAATCGGGTAACATAACGACTACCGTGCCCGGCCTGTCTGTTCTGCTCAAATCCAGAAGCCGGCATTCACTAATTCCTTTCGAATCCCTCACTCCGTTTATAGTAGCGCTAAAAAGCCTGCCGTCCGGACTCTCCCGAATCCTTACAGGGTTAGATATTGTTGCCATTCTCTCACATCGTAAATTTTTCCACGAAAGCCATAATTTGTGCCTTGGAGACAAGATTAAAGCGATAACTTGCGCCCCTGCCACCATCAAAGAATCTTTTGAGCCCGTCAATAGCATATCCCGGCCCGCTTATCACAATTTTTCCACGATAAGGAATTTCCGAGAGCGAGGCAGACTCAGAGCTTCTTACCGCACCTGTTAATTCTGCATCCGCTTCAAACCTTTTAAGCGTTCTCCTCAGAAGTGTTCTCTTTTCAACAAGATGGTCGAACGACCCCCCAATGGACAGTTCTATTCTTCCGCCTTGAACACCATCTTCAACTTTTTTTAACTCAGCGTTCCCTGTTGCAAATTCTACTCTTGTCTGTTTGTCCTGGAAAAAGTACATGTATTGCCCCATCGACATGCCTGCCTTTTTAGCAAGGTCACCTATAAATGCCCTTTCCAGTCCAATGCCGAACATCTTGTCAGGGAAAACTCCCCATTCCCAGACTTGTCCCATTATAACTTGCTCCACCACTCCAGAATATTCTTTGAAGCCTGTTGTTGTTCCATACATACTTAAAGTACTGTTTGCCTTTTCAGTTCGTAGACCTATTTCTACGGGTTTATTATCAATTGGTTTTGTTTTCGCGGCCATTTTCTCACACCATAACTATGGATTTTCAGATATATAAACTTTACCGACGCGTTTAAAAATACCCAAATCAGAATACCCAGAACCTGCCCTTCTTGCCGTCCTTGTTCTCCTTTCCTACAGAGTCAACCTTCACTCTGAACTTCTCCTTGACTAGGATCTTCCCATTGCCTCTGCACTCCCTGCATGTCTTTTCATAGCTCTTTCCCCTTCCCCTGCATTTGTTGCATGTCGTTACCATGCTGAACCTCCCGAACATCGTGTTCTGCTGCACATGCACGTTTCCGCTACCATTGCACTGTGGGCACTTCATTATCTTTGAACCCGGGTCACCTCCAGTCCCTTTGCAGTTCTCGCATGTCCTGTAGCGCTGCACCTCGTACTCCTTCTCCGACCCTCTCTCTATCTCGTCGAACGGGATGTAGAGATTCACTCCTGTCTGCTCCGGCTGCTCGAACATATCGGTTGCGAAGGGTCCACCTCCACCTGCGAACATCCCTTCCTGAAACTGCCTTATTATCTCTTCGAAGTTTATGCCGCTGAATATGTCATCGGTCGTGAACCTCTTTCCGAATCCTTCCGGACCGAAACTGTCATACTGTTTTCTCTTCTCATTATCGCTAAGTACCGCGTAGGCCTCGTTTATCTCCCGCATCCTTGCCTCCGCCTCCTTGTTCTTGTTTATGTCGGGATGGAACTTCAAGGCGAGGTCCCTGTAGGCCTTCCTTATCTCGTCTGTGCTGGCGCCCTTGCCAACTCCCAATATGTCGTAATAGTCCTTGGCCATCTAGATACTCCTCCTTATTCGGGCCCTACATCGCTGCCATGCGGTCCTTCCTGGGCTCCCTGCCCTGCGTTTCCTTCAGGGCCTTTGCCCTTGTACATGCTTGCACCTATCTCTTCAAGCACCTTCTGGAGCGCCTCAGTCTTCTCCTTTATCTTTGCGAAGTCCTCTCCCTTCAGCACCTCCTCGAGGTCCTTCTTTGCGCCCTCTATCTTCTCCTTCACCTCTGCAGGGATCTTGTCCTTGTAATCCTCAAGTGACTTCTCTGTTGTGTATACCAGGGACTCCGCTCCGTTCTTCAGCTCAATGTTCTCCCTTATCTTTTTGTCTTCTTCTTCGTGCGCCTTCGCGTCGTTTGACATCTTCTCTATCTCATCCTTGCTCATCTTGTGCGGCGCGACTATGTCCATGCTTTGGGCCTTTCCTGTTGCCTTGTCCTTTGCCGTGACGTGCAGTATTCCGTTGGAATCGATGTCGAAGGTAACCTCTATCTGGGGCACGCCCTTTCTTGCCGGCGGCAGCCCTGTGAGTTCGAACCTTCCAAGGTCGACATTGTCCTTCGCAAGCGCTCTCTCTCCCTGTACTACGTGTATATCCACCTGCGTCTGGGAATCTTCCGCAGTTGTGAAATTTTCTGTCTTCTTTACCGGAATCGTTGTGTTCCTGTCTATCAGCTTCGTTGCCACGCCTCCCAGTGTCTCCAGGCTGAGCGATAGCGGCGTCACATCAAGGAGGACTATGTCCTTTACCTCACCTGTAAGCACGCCTGCCTGTATCGCTGCACCTAGCGCTACAGCTTCCATGGGGTCTACTCCCCTCTCCGCCTTCTTTCCAAGGAGCTGCTCAACGTACCTCTGCACTATAGGCATCCTTGTTGGACCTCCAACCAGTATTATCCTGTCAAGTGTATTGGGCTCGAGCTTTGCATCCTTGAGCGCCTGCATCACTGGCTTTGCGGATTTCTCCACTATCGGCACTACCAGGCTCTCAAGCTTGGCCCTTGTGAATGTGTAGGTGAAGTTCACTGGCGCGCCCTTTGCGTCCTGCGCGAAGAATGGAAGGTTTATCTCCGTGTTGAGGGATGTGGAGAGCTCTATCTTTGCCTTCTCTCCCGACTCCCTGAGCCTCTGCATCGCCTGCGCGTTCTTCGATATGTCTATGCCGCTTGAGCTCTTGAACTCATTCGCAAGGAAGTCTACTATCACGTTGTCCATGTCTGTGCCCCCGAGCTGGGTGTCTCCGCTTGTCGACTTTACCTCAAATACCCCCTTTCCGAAGTCCATTATGGTTACGTCAAGCGTTCCTCCGCCAAGGTCGTATACCAGCACCTTCATGTCTCTGTCTGTTTTGTCAAGCCCATAGGCAAGGCTTGCCGCTGTGGGCTCGTTCACAAGCCTCACTACCTCCAATCCTGCTATCTGCCCTGCGTCCTTTGTTGCCTGCCTCTGGTTGTCATCAAAGTATGCAGGCACGGTTATGACTGCCTTTGTAACCTTCTCACCAAGGAATGCCTCTGCATCAGCCTTTATCTTCTGGAGAAGTATTGCGGAAAGCTCCTGCGGTTTGTATTCCTTTCCAAATATATGGTAGATGAAGTCGCGCCCCATCTTTCTCTTGAACGCCGTAACTGTGCCGTCAGGGTTGGCTACCGCCTGTCTCCTTGCAGCCTCTCCAACAAGACGCTGTCCATCCTTTGTGAACGCCACATAGCTGGGAAATGCCTTGCCGTAAAGCGAAACCCCCTCGCTGCTCGGTATTATTACAGGGCGCCCGCCCTCCAATACTGCCGCAGCACTATTGCTTGTTCCAAGATCTATTCCAATTATCTTCATGAAATCACATCGAATATTATTTTTTCTCCTTTGCCTCGGCCTCGCCTTCGGCCTTTTTGTCGCTCTTTGCACTTTTCTTTGATATTATTACGGAAGCGGGCCTGAGCAGGATGCCCTCAAAGGTATAGCCCTTCTTCACCGTCTCGAGTATGGTGCCGTCCTTCTCATCGCTCTCCCTTACCAATACGGTCTCATGCCTGTATGGGTCAAATATCCCGTCAACCTCAATCTCCTTTAGCCCTTCCTTCTTCAGCACATCCGTGAAATTGGAGTAAAGCATCTCAATGCCCTTTGTCAGAGGGGTCCCCTTTGAGCTGCTTATGGCAAGCATAGCAAGCTCGAACTCGTCTATTATGGGGAGCATGTCTATGAACAATGCCGCCTTGCCAGCGTTCTGGGCGCTCTCTATCTCCTTCTTTACGCGCTTCTTGTAGTTGTCGAACTCAGCCGCAAGCCTTAGCAACTGCTCCCTGAGCTCCGCAACGCCCTGGCTTTCACTGGCAGCCTCCTCTGGCTCTTCCTTGCCCTCTGCCATCTTTTCATCATTAAGCTTTTTTTCTGGCTCCTTTGCCACTGGTACCACCTTTTATAGGCTGTGCATTTTTCCTCACGGAAAGCTCCATCAGCCTGTCGAACTCCTTTGCCGTGTCAAGCATGCGCTGCATCTCCCTGCTTATGTCGTACTCTATCTCCTCTATGGCCTTCTGCATCTCAGATGCGCGCAGATAGTACTTCCTGCCCCGCTTCACAAGAAGCCCCGCATCTATGAACCGATTCAAATGGTATATAACCGTGCTTCTGGCAAGGTCGGTGTCAAGCTTGAGCTCCGAGCTTGCAAGGCCCCTGTTGCCATATGCCGCGGCCACAGTGAAATTGCGCAATATCTGCTCCTCTATTGTGTCGGTGCCTCCGCTCGAAAGTCCGAAGACATCGCAGAACCATTTCAGCATCTTCTCCGGATCGTTGAAGTCAGGGCGTTCGACGAATCTTATCACTATCCGCTCCATGATAGTATTACGCCCTAAAAGTTTAAATAACCTCCGTTTTTTGGCAATATTAATTGATATGTCAGCTTTTTATTGACAAATGTCCTTAATCCGCCCATTCCGGCTGTGGTGCGGCCCAGGCCCGAAATCCTTATATATCATAAGCCCAGAATAGATAGCGCGATAAGATGGCGAACAGGATAGCTGTAAAGTCAACCAGGGAGAATGAGAAATCGGGCCTGCCCTTCCAGTACATGGCAGAGGTAAACAGGGGAATACGCCTGGGCGATACCGCCTTCGGCCTAAGGGTTGACTTAAACAGCAAGACTCTTGCATTAAGTGTAAGGAAGTGTACAGCAAGGGACGATGTCGAGCCTAAAGATACTTATCTCCTCACAATAAAAGAGTACTACGGAACGGCTCTCAACCCGACAGAATACACCTGCCCGGAGTTCGAGAGCGAAAGAAGGACAATCCGCAGGATGCTTCATGGGATACCTCTTGAAGCTGTGCCAACCCACGTGGAGCTTGCAGTAAACAAGATCTATAACGGTACGTGGTATAAGCGGATGCTGCTGCGCAAATAGCTAACCGAGCAGTTCGGACAGCGTGATAACATGAGAAAAATAACCATAGAACCTAAGGGCGAACAAAAACCAGGAACACTCCTCAGATACGAGGCAGAGGTGAGGCGCGGAATCTATTTAGGGTTCGATAGCTTTGGGTTCGGGCTTGAC
>DUIS01000039.1:0-2459 GCA_013330215.1 Microcaldota archaeon
AACATTAGAAGAGGTATATGGCATAATAATATCTTGTATGTCAGGAGATGATATATAATCTAGATACTGCGACAAACTGCTAGGACCTGTATGCATCGTTGAGCGTCCTGTGTATCAGCTCCGCCTTCTTCCTGCCTATTTTCTCTATCTTCATCAATTCCTCCATGTCCGCATTGGTTATGCTCCTTATGCTCCTGAAATGCCTTAACAGCGATTTTGCGAGCTTTGGCCCTATACCCGGTATGTTGCCTATTACGAATTCCTGGAACTCCTCTATGGTGCGTGCACGCGCCCCGCCCTTGAGCGACGGTTCCCTTATCTCCTTGTCGTTCTCATGCCTTGCTATGTCGGCTATCATCTCCGCCGTGTTCCTTGCATCGTAGGTATGGAGCACCATTACGCCGAAATCAATGTACAGCGCTGCAAGCGTCCCGTTTATCACGTTGCCGCTAAGCCTGAAGTAGTCGGGGTCGCCCTCAAGTATCAGTATCGGGAACTCGTAGTTCTCCTTGAGCTTCCTTGCCTGCTCGAAGAGCCTCCCGTTTATCAGCGAGCTTTCGAAGTCAGGAACGGTCTTCCTCTCTATGCAAACCCTGTCCGATATAAGATAATCGCCCACATGCGCGGTCTTGAATTCAACCTCTATTCCTTTTGCCTTCATGGCCTCTATAAGCTCGCCGTTCCTCTCCCTGCTGTCCACTATTACCCTTATCTGCCTTTCTGCCATGTCCATCGTATAATATTGAAAATGCGCTTTTATATTAGTGCATTCAAATTCTACCTGTACGATAGGTGCCGCAGTGGCTGGATTTTCTGACCTTACTGTCATAATACCGACCCTCAACGAGAGGGAGGACGTCCCAGAGCTTATAAGAATCCTGAAAAGCAGCTACAAGGGTGTGCATATAATCGTATCAGATGACGGGTCGACAGACGGCACAAAGGAGGCGGTCAAGGCTATAGGAAGGAAGGCAGGGAATGTCCTGTTCCTTGACAGGAGGAAGAAAAGCATTCACGGCCTCACCGCAAGCGTGGTAGATGCGGCATTGCTTGTAAGAACAAAGAAGATAGTGGTAATGGACGGGGACATGCAGCATCCTCCGGACAAGGTAGGCAGCATCGCAATGGCTCTTGATCGCAACGATGTGGTAATAGGCGTAAGGAGCACAATAAAGAACTGGGACCTCCATAGGAGAATAGTATCGAAATCTGTTAATGCCTTAGCTTACAGTACATTCAAGATGCGCGGAAGGCACACCACTATGGACATGATGTCAGGGTTCTTCGGCATAAGGAGCAGGCTGTTCAGGGAGCTGATAAGCGAAAACAGCGGCGAGTTCACAGGGAAGGGCTACAAGGTGCTGCTTGACATACTCAGGCTGGCGGACAGGTCAGTGCGCGTGGCGGAGATACGCTACGACACATTCCAGGACCGCCGCCACGGAAGGTCGAAGCTCAAGATGATGGGCATACACCAGATGCCAAAGGTGCTGAGGTCTGTGCTCAGGTAATGCGGAAAAGCAATGTTCTTGATTTCCTGGCCAGGCAGTTATACAATGCCATAGCACCATGTGCCTATAATCTGCCCTTACCGAAACATGCAAAACACGTTATTAATTCTTACGAGTTTTATACTATTTGGTTGCATGAATACAAAGAGCGGCAAGAAGTCGCAATCAGCCATGGAATACCTGATGACTTACGGATGGGCGGTGCTCATCATCGGGGTCGTGCTTGCCGCGTTGGTTTCCCTGGGTACCTTCAACAGCGCGTTGTGGGGTCCGAGGGCTTCGGCAGGCTCGTGCAAAGTTTTTAGGAGTACTGCAATAACTACGTTAGAAGGCGTGTGCAACAACGTGATCCCGCAATCCGTTGCGCAGTTCAACGGACAGAGCAGCTACATAAGCACAGGAACGACAGGATTGCCTACTGGCTCTTCGGCTAGGTCTGTATTTGGATGGATTTATACGCCAGCCTCACCTTCTTGGAATGGGATATTTGGATACGGTACAGCCGCAGGGGGACAACTTTCAGCACTATGGCTTGGAAATAGCGGCCATACCAATAATTGTTTATACTTTGCAGGATATGCTGATGATGCCCAGGCTACCTCTCCCCTTTGTCCTTCCCCAAACACATGGTATTTCATAGGATACACATACACCTCAGGCTCAACCAGTGTAACCTTATACGTAGACGGGCAATCACAGACACATTCATTGGCCGGCGCTTCAGCGGGACCGCTTTCCACAGTTCTCGGTTCGTCATATATAGGGAAAGACCCAGAGAATGTTGATTTATTTCAGGGTTTCATCTCTAACGTTCAGGTCTACAACACCGCCCTTGATGCGAACCAGGTGCAGGCACTCTACATGGAAGGCATAGGAGGCGTGCCAGTTAACCTGCAATACATCGTAGGATGGTGGCCGCTGAACGGGGATTTTAACGACTACAGCGGC
>DUIS01000039.1:2553-4406 GCA_013330215.1 Microcaldota archaeon
CAAGTTCCTGGACAAGCGGTTATACAACACCGTGAGTTTGTGAACCCTAAATGAAAGACCTCCAAAGGTATAAATATCATGGACTCCGAAGCAATAATGTGGTAATATGGGAACTTTGCAGGACGCCAAGAGATACGTAGAGGATTTGAGGAGCATTAGGAAATACGTAGAAAAGGCAGGCGCGGTCCAGCTTTCCGGACAATAATCTCACTATCATGCGTGATCGAATGGTACAAAGATATGCATATGAAGAGCCGAAAGAGAGGAAGATGGCGAAATTCTTTTCAGGCTATGGGCTTGGGCTTTCCGCGGGTTTTGCGGCGGAGGCGCGCATGCTGAAGAGGATTCGCCCCGAGGAGGCGGGGTTTGCATTAGAGCGCAAACTTGCACACTATAAAAATGCCGCAGTCATGCTCAAGCTCGACGATATAGGGGCGCACGGCAGGGACCCGGGCTATACCGGCTACAGGTTGGGCGTCGACTCGGTAATCGCATTGCACGCCGCGGCGATATTTGCCGGCGCTGTAAGTATAAGACACCTGCTAAGGCAATAGCATTAGGATTAGCAGCGGCTACATCATCGCGTGCTTTATCAGTTCTACGAAGAGCGGAGCGGGCCTCTCGGGCCTTGACTTCAGCTCGGGGTGCGCCTGTGTCGCTATGCCGAAGGAATCCTTCCACTCTATTATCTCTACCAGCCTGTCATCGGGGGTGGTCGCGCTTATCCTCAACCCTAACTTGTCGAAGCTCTCCCTGTAGATGTTATTGAACTCGTACCTGTGCCTATGCCTCTCATGTATCTGTTCGCTTCCATAGGCGTCGAACGCGTATGTGCCCTTCTTAACCGTTGCAGGCCAGGAGCCAAGCCTCATCGTTCCGCCCTTCTCAGTCACTGCCTTCTGGTCCTCCATTATGTGTATGACCTTGTTCTGCGTAGACGGGTTGAACTCTGTCGAATCCGCATCCTCAAGCTTCGCTACGTTCCTTGCGAACTCTATCGCCATCAGCTGCATCCCAAGGCATATTCCAAGGTACGGCTTCTTGTTGACCCTTGAATACTCTATCGCCTTTATCATCCCGGTTATGCCCCTTGAGCCGAAACCTCCAGGGACTATCACGCCATCTATGTCCTCAAGCGCGTGCGCGGTCTCGCCCTCTATCTCCTCGAGGGTCTCTGACTCTATCCACTTCACCTTCGTCTTGGCGCCGCATGTGGCGGAGGCGTGCACTATCGCCTCGTTCACGCTCACATAGGAATCATGCAGGTCAACGTACTTGCCCACCACCGCTATCTTAAGCGGTTTGCCCGTATTTGATCTCTGCAGGTAATCGCTCCAAGCCGCGAGCTTCTCGCTGTTGGGTTTTCTGTCCTCGTAACCGAGTTCCTTCAGGAGCTGTTTGTCAAAGCCGCACTCTATCATGTTCATGGGCACGGTGTATATGTTGCTTGTGTCGTGGTTGTCTATTATGCGCTCCACGGGAAGGTTTGCGAAGAGCGCTATCTTCTCCTTTGCCTTCTTGTTCAGCGGATTTGTTGACCTTGTGACTATGAAATCTGGCTGTATCCCTGTCTGCATGAGTGAACGCAGCGCGAGCTGGGTCGGCTTTGTCTTCTGCTCTCCCACCACGTCCAGTTCGGGAACGTAGACCAGCACTATGAATACCACCTTGTTCTTCAGCGCGAGCTCCCTCATCGCCTCTATGAAGTAGCTGTTCTCTATGTCGCCGACAGTCCCCCCCACCTCTATCAGCATGGTCTCAAGGCTGTTCTCCTTTGCCGTTTCCTCTATCTTCTTGAGTATGAGGTTTGTAAGGTGAGGTATTATCTGCACGTCGCTGCCGAGGAACTCGCC